>CAYVGP010000150.1:0-2970 GCA_964451135.1 uncultured Methanosarcinales archaeon | reverse complement strand
CCTTCATCCCGCCAGAATTTCCCGTCCCAACAACCGCCTGATTTCTCACGCACCAACAACCAGGTTGAGGCAGTTGACGAGGCTGACATAATAAAGACAGACGGCAAGTATATCTACGCAATATCCGGAAAAAGCCTTTTTGTGATTCGCGCATTTCCGGGGGAAGATGCGGAGATACTCTCAACGCTGGAGCTGAAGGACAGGCCGCTCGGCATATTCATAGACGGGGACAGGATGGCTGTCATAGGAGCAGTTGAGAGCCTCTCAACCCTCACAAAAAAGGGCTTTCCTGTTGTTTCCTCAGCAACATTCCTCAGGATATACGATGTTGCAGACAGGAAAAGCCCAAAGCTCCTCAAGACCGACGTGTTTGAGGGCAGATACGAGACAGCAAGGCTCTACAAGGGCTACGCCTACATTGTCACAAGGCAGACCCCTGACATCTACAGGCCTGTTCCGCTTCCCTATTTCGCAGAGGGACCGAGGGTGAGGCGCATCTCCCTTCCTGACGTTGCTTACTTTCCCTCCCCGGGCTCCGCGCTTGGGTTTGTGAACATATTCGCGGCAAGCCTTCAGGACGAGAGCGAGGAGCTCGGCTCAAAGTCAATCCTTGCAAGCTACAACATAAACATATACATGTCAGAGAACGGCCTCTACCTCGCTGACACAACCAGGGTGAACACATACGAGATGAGGCAGGAGGCATTGAGGGACGCTCTTGAGCCGCTGCTCACTGACTACGAAAAGCAGGTTATCAGGATAATAGAGCAGGCCGACGACATGGTGCTTTCCCCCGGCGAGAAAAGGGCCAAGATATACTCAATCCTGAGCAGGCACCTCTCCCTGCTTGACAGGGAAGAGAGGGAGACAATAGAAAACGAGGTTGAGAGCGCTGTCAAGAAAAGGCTCAAGAAAATCAAGAGCTGGGAAACCACCGCAATACACCGCATAAGCTTCAGCGGCCCGGACATGAGGGTTGAGGCCTCAGCAAGAGTGCCCGGGAGGATAATAAACCAGTTCTCAATGGACGAGAGCAGCGGCGTGTTCAGAATCGCCACAACAACCACCCCTCTGGACATGTTCCGGGATGAGCGGGGCAAGGTCTCCAACAACGTATTCGCCCTTGACATGAATCTCAGAATCCTGGGCTCCCTGGAAGGAATCGCGGAGGGCGAGCAGATATACTCAACAAGGTTCATGGGAGACAGGCTCTACATGGTGACTTTCAGAAGGACAGACCCCTTCTTCGTGATTGACCTGAGCAACCCCACAGACATAAGGGTGCTGGGCGAGCTGAAGCTCCCCGGCTTCTCCAGATACCTTCACCCCTACGATGACTCAACAATAATCGGGCTGGGAAGGGACGCTGACGAGGAGACAGGAAGGACTCGCGGGCTGAAAATAAGCCTCTTTGACGTCTCGGACGTGAGCAACCCTGTTGAGGTTGCCTCGTGGGTGAGCAGGGACAGGTACTCAAACTCCAACGCGCTTTTTGAGCACAAGGCATTCCTGTTCTCAAAGCAAAAGAACCTCCTTGTGATACCTGCTTACTTCTACGATTACAGGAGCCCGCAGGACTCCTACAACGGGGCCCTTGTTTTCAGAATAACAAGGGACAGCGTTGAGCTGCGCGGGCTGATAGACCACTCCCGCGGCGAGCAGCGCTACGGCCCCCTTGTTGAGCGGAGCCTCTTCATTGACGGCCTTCTCTACACGAAGTCCCAGAGCCTTCTCAGGATAAACAGGATTGAGGACCTGAGCAGCGTGAAGAGCATAGAGCTGAAGGGCTCCGGCCCGGGGATTCCGGTTTATTGATCGCTAACGACGTATTCCTTGCTCTGACGGAATCCACGCCCAGAATGTACTTTATGATAGAATCACTCTCTTTTCAATTTATCTCCTCCAAAATAAATCAAAAAATAAAAAGATTAATCTTTTCTTGAAGTCTTGCCCAACAGATAAACAACTGCTAGTACAAGCACTATCACCCCTACAATGTAAACCCAGATTGGCACTCCGCTCCATCCAGCAGCCTGAATAATGTCTACCTCTGAAGCCTTGCACGTTTCTTTGCCTTCTGGACATTTTACTTCTGCGTTTTTGGGTGCTTTCACAAAGGGAACTGTTTTGTCCAATCTTATTTCTCTGTACTGGTCATCAGTTAATGAATCAACCCAGTCCCCATTCATCTTTTTATATTGTTTTTCCACTACTTCTCCAGATGTCGAGGTTATCTTACCTGTTATTCTTACATCAGCACTTTCGTTGGTGGCAGTAATTAATTCTATTTCTAATCCGCCCACTGTTGCAGAGCTTCCAACTTCTATTTCTTTGGGAATCCCATTAACACTTATTTTTGCTTTTGCTGGTTCTCCCTCTGTTGTTTCGTTTGTTTCTTCATTAGTTGTTCCCTCAGTTTCAGGAGTGAAAGAAACTATTTTCACTTTATAGCCTGAGATGTCTGTTTCAGTTAAACCAATTGTTCCATCATAACTTATGTTCTCTATTTTTGTCTCTCCTTCTATTGTCGTTTCTTTGAAAGGGGCATATTTAATAGTGCAACCAGTTCTTTTATCTCCTGGTGAGTCGGCCTCTATTGTCAATGAAATTGATTTTTGCGAGGGGCCTGTATCCATGTAGAATTTTTCACTTACATACTGGGCGCCACTTCCTGAGCCAACACCTATACTTGATGATATTATTGCATCATCAGGACTTCTGCACCATAAAAAACCTTCAATCTTGTTATTAAAGTCCGTATTAACAACATCAAAAATTAATTCTGCAGATTTCTCTCCAGCTATACCTGGATTTGTTCTCTTCAATTGTATGCTTAATCCAGCTGCACTAACTGAGCTGACAAGCAAAACAGCCATCGCCAAAAAGGCAAACATTGTTTTTGTTCTCATTTTTTTACCTCCTTTCCGTTTTTGATTGGGAACAATGAATTTATAGGTTGAAACACTTTAT
>CAYVGP010000149.1:0-2979 GCA_964451135.1 uncultured Methanosarcinales archaeon | reverse complement strand
GATGAGGCAGATGCGGCTCTTCCGCTCAGGCTGGATGGACTGGGACGAGTACCAGCAGAGAATAGCGTTTATTGAAACCTTCCTGTTCCAGCAGCAGGTGAGAAAAGAAAACCTGAAAATGATAAGCTGAGACAAGAAGCCCTTCTGGCTTGATTCAGCCCCTACGCGGAATACGTTCAACCCGCGGCAGGGTTCGCCTGATACCAGTCAAGCAGCCGCGTTCTTTTTCAGGCGTTGCTCACCCCAAAAAACTAACACCATCCCTGACTTTTTCTGCAAAGCCCCTGATAACACAACATTTTTATACGCATCAAAATTAGCCGTTTTGCATGGACATAGTAACAAAGGACGAAGTCAACCTGAAGAGCCATCGCTTTTTCAAGCTAATCATGGGCGGCAAGCTCTTCATCCACCCCACTGACACGATTTACGGCTTGGGATGCGATGCAACAAGCGACCAGGCAGTGAAGAACCTGAGGGCTGTCAAGTCCCGCTACAAGAGGCCTTTCTCTGTCATAGCCCCCTCAAAAGACTGGATTCTTGAGAACTGCAGCCTTAACGGGCACGCGAAGAAATGGCTTGACAAGCTGCCGGGGCCCTACACCCTCATTTTCCGCCTCAAAAACGACAACGTCATATCCGAGCAGACAACTCTTGCTTCCGGCACCCTGGGAGTGAGGATACCTGACCACTGGTTTTCGTCTTTTGTTGAGAAGCTTGGCATTCCTGTTGTCACTACCTCTGCAAACCTCACGGGTGAGGACTTCATGACAGCAATAGAGGATCTCAACCCCGCGATAAAGGCGAAGACAGCGTTCTGCATTTACGAGGGCCCGAAGAAGGGAAAGCCGTCAACAGTAGTTGACCTCACATCTGAGCACGAGAAGATTCTGAGGGCCTAGCAAGGCTGCGCCCCAAACCGGCAGTGCCGGCAGGGTTTTTCACCGCCTCCTGAACGGCCTTCTTCCGCCCCTGGAGCCGAAGATTATCTTTCTGGGCGCCTCTCTCCTGTATTCCCTTTCCCTCGGCGCGTCGTCCCTTGCGAACCTCACCCTGCGGAACTCAGGCGGCTCCATTCTCAGGATTTTCGTGGCGCTGTCCCTGAGGACCCTGTCAAAGTTCGTGTAGTCTCTCTCAACAAGGAGCGTAATTGCCTCCCCGTTCTCTCCTGCGCGGGCAGTCCTTCCAACCCTGTGGATGTAGTCCTCGCCCGTCCTCGGAACGCTGTAGTTGTACACGTACCTCACGTTCTTGATGTCAAGGCCCCTCGCAGCAACGTCTGTTGCAACAAGAACCCTTATGTGCTCCTTTTTGAGCTTGTCAAGCGACCTCAACCTTTTCTTCTGGTCCATTCCCCCGTGGATGGCCATTGCGTTGACCCCTTGCATCTGAAGGTTTTTCGCAACAGAGTCAACCTCCCGCCGGGAGCCGCAGAAAACCAGTGAAAGCCCGTCGCTCTTCTCGTTTAACAGGTGCACGAGCAGGGAGAACTTCTCATGCGGCCTTATGTTGTAATAGACCTGCCTGAGCTTGCTGGGGTCAACCATTCTTTCCCCGCTCACCCTGACCGGGTCTTTCATGTGCTTGTCCGCGAGTTTTCTTATCTTCTCAGGCATGGTTGCTGAGAAAAGCAGCGTCTGCCTCTCCTTCGGGGTATGGCTTATTATTGCCTCAACGTCGTCAATGAAGCCCATCTCAAACATCCTGTCCGCCTCGTCAATTATCACGAATCTTGTCCCGGAAAACGAGACATTCCTCCTTCTCAGGTGGTCCAGTATTCTTCCCGGCGTTCCCACAATAATCTCGGAACTCCTCATCGCTCTTATCTGCGGCTCAAGCGGAACTCCGCCGTAAACGCTTGTTGCCCTGAACGAGGTGTACTTGGCGAACTTCTTTATCTCGTCAGCTATCTGAACGCACAGCTCCCTTGTGGGAGTAAGTATAAGCGCCTGAGCGGGCTTTCCCGGCTCAAGCTTCTCAAGCACAGGAAGGCTGAATGCAGCTGTCTTTCCTGAGCCGGTCTTTGCCTGGCCTATAACGTCCTTTCCCTGCTGAATCAGGGGTATTGTTTTCTCCTGTATGAGCGTTGATTCCTCAAAGCCCATCTCCTTGATTGCCTTTCTAAACTCTTCTCTCAATTTATGCAATGCCATTTTTCTATCACTTCTTGTTTATTTCTCCATTTGTATTCTTAGAAAACCTTGCGGGTTTTCTCCACTGCCCGCTGCTGAACCAGGGGAGCGAAGTGCTGGACTAGCCCGCAGACAGCTCTCCTAGCAGCGAGTTTTGTTATCACAAACCCACATTTAATATTTAAATATTAAGTGTTTGAAAGCCAGAATAAGTCTGAATTGTTGCCCAAATCGTCGATTTTCTGTCTTTGTCTCGTGATACTATGCCAAGAAACCGGAAACCATTTATATACTTTGGCTTTTTTTGCGTTATGGCAGACCTTTCCCACAAGCTAAAGGAGGAGGATTTCCGCGCAAAGAAGAAGAGAAAGCTCAAGATTCTCGCCTCAGGGGACATCCACGGCGACAGCCATCTCGCCGAGGAGCTCGCTGAGAAAGCCGAAAAGGAGGATGTTGACCTCGTCATCCTGTGCGGAGACCTCACCATGATGGAGCAGAGCACGGACAACATCATAGGGCCATTCGTCAAGAGGGGCAAGAAGGTTTTGCTGATTCCCGGAAACCACGAAACAGTCGCCACAGCCGACTTCCTCGCAGAGGTTTACGGGGTGAAGAACATCCACGGCTACGCTGTGCGCTACAAGGACGTGGGCATATTCGGGGCAGGCGGAGCCAACATCGGCCTCAACCAGCTCTCAGAGGACGAGATATACGGGCTCCTGAAAAAGGGGTTTGACCACGTAAAGTACCTTGAGAAAAAGATAATGGTGACTCATGTTCATCCCTCTGACTCCACAATGGAGAAGTTCACATCCTTTTTTCCCGGAAGCGAAGGGGTTCGCAAGGC
>CAYVGP010000148.1:0-2986 GCA_964451135.1 uncultured Methanosarcinales archaeon | reverse complement strand
ATGTCCTTCCCGAAAAGCATTATTCTTCCGGCCTGAAGCGGGAGTATTCCTGCAATGAGCTTTATGAGCGTTGTTTTTCCTGAGCCGTTCGGCCCTATCAGGCCGAAGAAATCCCCCTGCTCAAGAGAGAAGCTCACGTCCTCAAGTATTGTCCTCTCCTGGGTGTAGCTGAATGTAACGCCCTCAACAACCAATGGCGCTGCAGATTTCATTTTGCCCTGCACCCCAGCCCCTCTTTCAGGCTTTCCAGGTTTTGCCTGAACCTCTCAAGAAAACCCCTGCTCCCAGTGTCAACCCCGAGAGGGTCAAGAACAAGGACAGAGGCGTTAATCTGGGAGGCAATGGCGTAGGCAGGCCCCTTGTTCTCAAGAGGCTCAACGAAGACTGCCCTGATGTTCTCTCTCTCAGCATCTTTTATTATCTCAGACACCCTCTTTGCGCTCGGCTCCTCGTCAGGGGAGTTTCCCTTAATCGCCAGCTCCACAAGGCCGTATCTTTTTGCGAGATATGCAAATGCAGAATGCCCTGCAACAACAAAGTGCCTTGTTTGGCAGTTCTTAAGTTCTTGCTGAAAATCCGTGTCCAGTGAGTCAAGCTCCTTAATGAAGAGCTCTTTCTGCTTTTCGTAGTAGTCCTTGTTTGAAGGATCCAGGGAGGAGAACATTTCAGCAATGACCCCGGCAATTAGCTTGTCATTCCCTATGTCCAGCCACACATGCGGGTCAAATTGAGTTATTTCCGGGGATGGGTCCTTAGCGTATGCCAGCTCCCCGCTCGCATTAACAACGAGAAGCTTGAGGCGATCTCTCAGCTCTAACACGCTGTCGTCCTTTCCTGTTCCCTTCACCAAGTCAAAGAGCCAGCTCTCAAAGCCCCTTCCAACAGCAACAACAATGTCAGCGTCGGATATTTTTTTGATGTCGCTTGGCCTCGGCTCAAATGTGTGGGGTTCCATGCCTGCAGGAACCAGCACTGAAACGCTTGCAAGGTTGCCCCCCACTGCTTTTGAAATCTCTCCAAGGGGATAAACAGATGCAACAACGGAAATTGCGTTAGAGCCAGCCTCAGAGCCGGCACTGCTCTCAGAATTAGCGCAACCCGCAAAAACGAGTAAAGAGAGAAAAAGACCTGCAAAGACAACACGCCCGGAATTACCTTCATTTAGCATGATAGCAAAAACAAGGGCAGATTGTTTTTAAATCTTGCGGGAAACAAGTCAAGAAAGATAAGCAGGCTGCGTCATCCGCCACATGTGGGCTTGCGACAGCAAACCCACGCAGCACCACAACTCGCTCTTTGCTTTACCTAGGAAAAAGCTAAAGCTCTCCATCATGAAAGCGCTCTGAGTAGAGCTTGTATGTGCGTATAAACTCTGCGTGGGGCCAGGCAAGGGGAATGGTTATGTAGGCAAGCCCCTTCTTGTACATTGGGTGCTTTCTCGCATTCTCAATCATGACGAGGCGGTCCTTTCTCAAGAGCCCTGCCTCAGTGAAGTCAGTGACGTACTCCTCAAACTCCTCCACTGTTGCCACGTGCTCTGGAAGCATGTCCTCGTAAGAGATGTCAAGAACCCATGAGATGTACTGCTCTGCCTTCTCCCTGTTGCCTGTTCTTATGAAGTGCCTTGCCAGAATCAGGGTGAAGTGCGGCCACGGCCCCCAGCCCCCGTTGTTTCTCCCCTCATACTTCGGGTACCTGCATATTCCCCCCAGCTTTTTGTGCCACAGAGACTTTTCTATCTCCCTCACAGTGCTCAGGACGCGCTTGTCAGCGTCGTCAAGCACACCGAAGTCGGCAACAGCGTACTTGCTCGCGTCAGGATTCAGCAGCACAGAGCTGGATTCCTTGACCCTTATGTTCTTTACAAAGGCCCTTATCCTTGAGTTCCAGCAGTATTTCAGTATCGCCTCTTTCATCATTGCTGCGTCCTGCTTCCACTCGGGATGCTCATGGTGAAGCAAGAGGCCAAGATTGTAGCTTCTTTCAAGAGCAGCCCAGCACACAGAGTTGGCCCATATCTCAAGCCCCTGCTCGCTGGGCGGAAACTCGTGGATGGAATTCGGCGTGAAGACCAGGCCGCGCTCCCTGAACAGGCTTCCCCTGATGTAGTTAACTGCCTTCTTAACCCTGTCCCACTGCTGGGAAGCAAATTCAAGGTCATTGGTTGCAGAAACGTACTCAGACAAGATGTAAAGCACAAGCCCTGTGCCGTCAATCTGCACCGGCTTGTATGATGCATCCCTTCCTTCAGAGTCTATTCTCTGGGGGAATGCCCCTGATTCGCTCTGGCACGAGAAAATAAAGGCAAGAGCTCTCTTCGCCCTTTCGCTAAGCCCTGCAGAGAGAAAGCCAAGAGCTATTATGCTGTGGTCTCTCGGGTATATGTAGGGATACCTCTCTCCCTTGGGTGTTGCGAGGCAGCCTCCGTTTTTTAGCTGCACAGACTTTATCACCTCAATGCTCTTCTCATAAATCCTCTTTGCTTTTTCCTTGTTCATTTTAATTCCCTCATGACTGCTTTGCTCCAACCCTCGGGGCCGACAGCGCCTGCCCGGAGATATTTCTTTGAGGCATACCTTCTCTCAGGGGTCATGACAAGGTAGGGCCTCTGGACTTTTTCCAGCATAGGAAAGTCGTTTTCAGAGTCTCCGATAGCAACAGTCCTGATTTCCCCGAGCTTCTTCCTTAAAAGCTTTGTTGTTATTGAAACAGCCTTTCCCTTGTCCGAGTTCCCCATCAGGTGCCAGAACCTTCCACCCCTCGCGTATTTCAGGCCGAGTTTCCTGATTGCCTTTTTGAGGGAATGTTCCTGCCCTGGCTCAAGCAGCACAAAGCCCTCGTCGTACTCCCTTGATTTCGCTTTCCTCGCCTCATCCAGCGACAACCCTGTGAGCACGGAAAACTCCTTGACAGACATTTCGTGAAAGCACCTGATATCAAAGCTCTTCTTAAGCTTTTTTGCTGCACTCACAAGCTCAGAGTAGGG
>CAYVGP010000147.1:0-3008 GCA_964451135.1 uncultured Methanosarcinales archaeon | reverse complement strand
GAGGTTCAACGAGCAGCCCGAGTCCGACGAGGTCATGGACGACATTGAGGCGATGCTGAGGGTGAACAGGGAGCAGATAGGCTTCATCCCCGAGGAAAAGGGAGGGGCTGTGGCAGGAAAGCTCACTGTCATAGACAAGGACCCTGACACAGGGAAGGAAATCAGGATTGACTGCACGAAGTTCGGCTCAGGGGCATACTCAATCCCGAACTCTGTTGAGGACCTGCAGTTTGAGACAAAGGCTGACTTCATCCTTGCGATTGAAACAAGCGGCATGCACCAGAGGCTCGTGAAGCACAACTATTGGAAAAAGGCAAACTGCATCCTTGTGGCTATGGGCGGCGTTCCCACAAGGGCGTGCAGAAGGTTCATCCGCAGGCTTTCCGACGAGATGAAGATACCTGTCTATGCATTCACAGACGGCGACCCCTACGGCTGGCTCAACATATACAGAACCCTGAAAGTCGGCTCAGGGAACGCCGCCCACATTAACAAGTACTTCTGCGTCCCCAATGCGAAGTTCATAGGCATAACAGCCCAAGACATAATAGACTACGAGCTGCCAACGCACCCGTTGAAGGAAGTTGACATAAAGAGGGTTAGCGACGGCATAAAGAACGACCCCTTCGTGCAGGCGCACAAAGAGTGGCAGAAGGCGCTGAAGCAGATAGTTGCGATGAAGAAGAGGGCGGAGCAGCAGGCGCTTGCGAAGCACGGCCTTAACTTTGTCATCTCCGACTATCTGCCGCAGAAGCTCTCAAACCCGAAGACGTGGCTTCCGTGAGCTCGCCTGACCTCGCGCCCTTTAGCTGCTCCGAGTTCTCTGCTCTTTGGGGCGCAGCAGCTCCTCCAAGGATTCCCCGCCCTGCCCTTGGGAACCCCCGCCCCTCTTGTTCCTGTAAACACTCAGCACAAATGGGACGCGCTCTCCGAATATCCCGTAAGCAGAATCATAGTTGGCGGAAAAGTTGTAGCCAATTATTCTGTTGGGGGCGTCAAATATATCCCTGCTTTCAAGGTATGCCTGCGCAGAGTAAGCTATTGTCTTGTCACCAGTCAGAAGCACGCAATAATCCCCCTTCTGTGTCTGAAGAATAAAGTAAAGAAGCACCTGCTTGTCAGCATCCGACAATTCCTTTGAAGAGTTGTTTATGCGCTGATTCAAAGCCCTTTTCTCCAACCTGTCAAGATCCTCTGCGGAGAAACCGGGAATGTCCTCAGGGCTTATGGGCTCGGCTTTCACAGAATCCAGGTTGTCAATGATGCTCCTGTAGAAGAGCACTGGGTTGCCCTCGTAGCTCCCGCTGAACCTTAAGGTCTTGCCGAGTTTTTTAAAATGCTTTTTCATAAAGTAGTAGTCACCCAAAAGCTCTCCCACAATCATTTCCGAAGTTATGAGGCATCTCCCGTTCTCAAACATCTTGAAAAAATCTTCATAAAAAGAAACATAATTCCTGAAAACCCTGCCGAATTCCTCTTTCAGCGAATCAGGCAGGTAATCCTCCTGCCTCTTTACTGTGAGAAGGCTTGACCAGATGTCATTATGGCTGAACACCTGCCAGTTTGTCTTCAGATACAGCCTTGCCCTCGGGGAGAAGAAAGAGGTGTCTGCAACAACAGAGTCAGCATTCTTGACAGCCTCAAGAACAGATTCATACGCAGAGGGCTCCACGTAAATCAGGCTCGCCTCAAGCAAAACCACATTCATACGGTGCGGGGGTATTTTCTTTATCCGAGCAACAAACTCCCTTGGCCTCCAGCGCTTCTTCCTCTTTCTTCCCAAATGCATCAACCCTGCAACAGCTAACAGATAGCCAGCCCTTTTTTCAGAATTACCCAACAGCGCTCTTCATACAAATGCATGCTGAAAACCAGAAAGAACCGAGGGGTATTTAAATGTTTTTTGATAAAACCCTAATGAGACAAATAACTCCCCCTGAAAGGTAGGCAGGCTGAACCAGAAAGGGCTTGGAGAAAATTCTTACCTCTTCACGACAAAGAAGCCAAGCGTCCCGGCTTTTTTCTAGAGAGCCTGCTGAAAGAGAATAAATTTATAAAGAGCGACTTTAAATAAAAAAAACATGCTGCTGCTTTACTTGTTCCTGGGCGCTCTGAGCGGACTAATCGCTGTAAGCATCAACTGCTACAAAGACACGCCGTGGGAGGGCTTTTCATGGCTCAAGGCAATGCGCAGCTTAGCGGTGGGCGCCTTCTTCGGCGGAGTGATGTATTTTCTTCAAGCAAGGGGAATATTTTATGTGGAGAACAAGGGCCTGCTTATGCTGCTGATAATACCCCCTGAGCGCCTCGTGGCAGAGATATACAAGGGATTTGTCAGAAAAGAGAGCCATCCCGAGTTCTACAGAATACAGTCCCGCTTGGGCATAAGGAAGAAGCGGCTGCTCCAGTACCTCGCAGCAGGAGCCCTCTTTGTTTTTTACGCTTCCCTGGCATACCTTCTCTACCTTGCGGCAGCAGCAATCATGTCATCTTCCCTGCCATTGCTCATAAAGGGCATGATAGTTGGACCGATGGCAACAACAGTGGTGGCCTTCGGCGGAGGAATAAAAGACTCGCAGTTTGAGGGCTTCAGCACGAAAAAGTTCTTCCGAAGCCCCCTGATGGGGCTCCTTGTCGGGCCCATACTCGCGCAGTTCACTGCGAACCCAATCGTTCTTCTCCTCTCATCAATAGGCCTTGAAAGAATTCTTGTTGAATACTACAAAACCTTCTTCACCAAATACACAAGGGGGGTGCACAAGGGAAAAAAGCCAAGGTTCCCGGAGTGGTTCAAAAAGAGGAGGGTTTTTTACATAACTTTCATTGCAATAAACGCCCTGCTTGCGCTGCTGCTTTTCGGAGTGGTGTGAGGCAGCGCAGAACTCATCGCCCAGCTCTTCGCCGCGCGCTGCCTTTTTTCCCCGACCCGGAGGAAAGGCTTTTGTGCGGTAGCGAGACTTCACGTCCCACTTGTTTTAATGCAAGGCAACTTTTCACAATCGTTAGAT
>CAYVGP010000146.1:0-3096 GCA_964451135.1 uncultured Methanosarcinales archaeon | reverse complement strand
ACAAAAGACGAGTTCTCAGAAAAAGTCAAACCAACAGGATCAGTCCTCTGCTCAATCTCCTTGTACAAAAGGAATCCTGTGAATCTGGGCTCAAGAAAAAGGCCTGCCCCGAGAAGCAGGACAAGTAGGGCCGCAGCCGCATACGCATGGGGAGGGATTTGCGGCTGCTTCAATGACTCTATCCTGGAGTCTATTCTCTCAATCCTTGAGGAGAGGGTCTGCCCATTGAGGATGGAGAATCGCAGAGCTCTGTATTTCTCAAAGCTTATTCTCTTATTTTTGCGAAGCTCGTTAAGGTGCCTCATGCTGTTTATGAGGAGCAGCTTTTCCTCCTGAAGCTGCCTTATCTTCCTTCTCCTTCCAGTGCTAGTCAGCGGAATCAATTTCTCTTCTCTTCCTCAGTGCCCGGTTGTAGACAGTCCACACTGTCTTCGGGCTTCTTCCTATTGCTTTGCCGATCTCTGCGAGTGTCAGGCTGTAATTTTGCTTCAGGTAGAACACGACAGACTCAAGGATTGACAGGTTCGGATAAAAGGATTGAATCAGGAGCCCGTTCTCTTGGGGGAAGTGTGTCTCGGACTTTCTCGAGGAGTTGTATGCGCCCCAGACTGCCCTGTAGCTTCTGCCCAGAAACTCGGATATTTTGTGCAGGGACAGCCCTTTCACTTCTTTGAGGTACTTCACCACTGCAGCCAGCGGGCTCAGCTTTGCCTTGAGCACAGAAGCAGGTATCGCAGTTCTTGTTGAGAGGACTATGCTGAGCGACGTGGAAGAGAAGTCCGGATCTGCCTGCAACAGAGAGCCGTAGCTGGAAAGAAGGAGCTTTCTTGCTTCTGCTTCAGACAGCAGGTCTGTGTCGCCTCTTTTTGTCTCTGCGATTTTTATCCAGTTTTATAGGTTTTTACTGAATAAATGTAGGTCATTAATACGTTTTTTTAGGTAAATACTTTATTTTTGTAGGAAGTATTTAAATTTTGCGTCGAAAAGAAGGAAAAAATCATAAAGTTTTGTAAGAAAAAGATACTCTTATATAGGTAAAAGCAAGATATTCCAGAATTGTTCTATTTTTGTAGGAAAAAAGTGTATCAAAATAGGAAACCATCTTATAAAGTTTTGTAAGAAAATAGACTATTTTTGTAGGTTCAGAAGAGAAGCTGCCTGCGAATGCAGCTCCGCGCAAACCGAGCAGCAGAAATGGGCGCATAAGCTGGGAAAAGAAGCTATTCCGGCAGGCTTCCTTGAGTTACTTCCCGCTCACATAGAGGTGGTCCATCCAGAGGTATTGTGTCTGGGGAACAACACCGCCCATGCCTCCGTAAACCGGGCGGTACTCGATTTTTTCCCATTGCTTGCTTTGCGCAGAAGAGCCGAAAATAACGTCAGTGTATTCCCCCACTTTCTGGCCATCAATCCACCAGTGGACTTCCCCGTCGGGGTTGCTTCCTGTGTTGGAAACCAGAAGCGTCTCCCACAAATGCCATTCCCCCCTTGTCAGGCTTTTGCTTACAAGATTGGGCGCAAGGTTTCTGGCAGTGCCTCCTGTGAGGGATGACGGCAGGTCCTGCAGGCGCACCTGCGGATACAGGGGTTCCTGCCTCCTGCCGTGGGCATCAAAGTACACCACCGGCTTGCCGTGCTGCCATACGTAAAGGATTTTGTTGACGCCAGCCCCTTCATTGCCGTACCAGTTGCCGGAATGCTTAAACCAGAATGCGATGTAGAGCTGGGTCGGGCTTCCGCTGATGTATGCATTAGTGAATCCCGGTTCCCCTCCGCTGGAAAACCCTGCAGGATACGTCATCTGCCCCACTCCCGGAGGCGACCTCGGCGCAGAGGAATCAGCTGCAATGGAAAATGTTCCTCCCTTGTTCTCGCTGACCCACCCAGCCGGCTGCCGCGCTGAGAACGGGCGGTCAAGCAGGGTAACGAACCCCTGCGGCTCGTTCAGCATAGATGCCTTGCTGTCGCCGGGAGATTGCTGGCCGTTGTCTCCGCCATTCGGCCCGGTGCTGCCGCTCTCAACACCGCACCCTATGCGCTGGGTTGAAATCACGAAGTTGTCAAAGTAGCGCTCCTGCTCCTTTGGAGAGCCGCTGTTCCAGTAAGTATCCAGCTGAACACCATTAATGCCGTAGCTCGTTAAAGCGCCAACCAGGTTAATATTGTCCCTCCTAGCAAGCAAAGAACCATTAGCCCACGCCTCAAAAACACCGTCACTGCTGCCAGGAGTGTTAAGTTTCAAATGCATCTCAAAACAAATCCATCTCCCTTTATTGGCAGGATCCTTAAAATCAAGCCCCGACCAAACGCCGCCCAGCCACCTGGAAAACCTGTTATAACCAGACTTAACAGGCGAAACTCCCTGAGGATCAATGTTGGAGGCAGGATCCAAAACCACAAATCCCTGCTTATCCCCGTTACTAGAACCCCCCATCCAAAAGTGAGCCATGTGAGAAAGAGTCCAACCATTAACAAAGCCACCCATGCGGGCCATCTTATTAGGAACCCCTACAAAGTCAGAAGGAAACTTATGATACCACCTAACCCACACCTCCCTGTAAACAGGACCAACACTGCCAGTGTTAGGATTCTTACCCATAAACTTCCACACCCACCCGGCATCAACCTGCCCGGCATCGTAATGCTGCCTCAAACTCTGAGAACCCTGAAAAGCCTCATCAGAAGACAAAACAAAACCCTTGCTATTCTTACAAGTCCCTCCCGGACCATCATCCAAGCAAGCATCATCATAAGCAGCAGCCAACTCAGACAAAGAACCATACTCAAAACTATCGCACCACAACCACTCAGGATGCCTGCTCTGCCAGTCCTCGCACTCACTAACACCGCCACCCGAGCAAGCACCATTCTGCCACGAACCACCGCAGCAAAACCCGGAACTCACAACAGAAGAACCGCAAACACACCTCCCGCTCACAGCCCCCTCACCGCAACCCTGACAAGGCAAATCAGAACCGTCACAATCCTCATCAACACCGTTCCCGCAAACCTCAGAAGAAGGCGAACAACCACCCCCGCCAGCATAAACCTTTCCATAATTAAGAGCAACCAACATCAAATCAGAAAAACCAACCA
>CAYVGP010000145.1:0-3101 GCA_964451135.1 uncultured Methanosarcinales archaeon | reverse complement strand
ACCAGCAGAGATGAAACCGAGAAGAATAAGCATCTGGGA
Organism: uncultured Methanosarcinales archaeon; assembly: GCA_964451135.1. Taxonomy (GTDB): domain Archaea; phylum Nanobdellota; class Nanobdellia; order Woesearchaeales; family JAADFO01; genus CAYVGP01. The sequence continues at coordinate 3,062 of CAYVGP010000145.1, read as the reverse complement.
CTGGAGAATTCTTACTTTGCTTGTGCTTTCATTTGCAGTGCTGCTCGCGTATTCAGGAACCCTGCTGATGCCCGTGAAGGCGGTGGAGTCAGGCATCAGGGTCTCTTTTGTGCTTGCCTTCCTGGGGGGCTTTTTCGCCCTGCTCTCGCCCTGCTCCGCAGTGGTGCTGCCTGCCTTCTTCACTTACTCGTTTCAGGGAAGAAAGGAGCTCTTCAAAATGACGTACGTGTTCTTTCTCGGGCTTCTCACGATATTCATCCCCCTCGGGTTCTCAACCTCTGTCATCTCCTTCCTGTTTTCGTTCTTCAGGGACATAACCTTTCTGGTCTCAGGGATAATGCTCGCAGCAATAGGGCTTGTGAAGATATTCGGCATCAGGCTGGGTTTCCTCGGGCACGGCTTTTTTATGCGGGGTTTTCCTGAAAAAAGGGACAACATGACTGCGTACGTCTTTCTCACAGGAATGCTCTTCTCTTTCACCACCATTGCGTGCACAGGCCCGATTATCGGGGGAATTGCAACAATGGCTTCTGCCTTCGGGTTCTCAAGCGTTCTCTCAATACTTCTCTTGACAGTCTTTGCATTGGGCCTGGTAGCGCCCCTGTTTTTGCTCTCCCTGCTCTTCTCAAGGTACGACTTCTCAAAGTCATGGGTGATAAGGGAGGCTTCAGTCAGGGTTATGGGAAAGGAGTTCAGGTTCCTGCCTGTGAATCTTGTTTCCGGCAGCGTGTTTCTTGTTCTCGGAGTGACATTCATTTTCTACCAGAAGCTCAGCAGCCTGTTCTCTCTCGGGAACAGCGGGGTCTCAACAATCTACCTTCAGGCAACAACCATGCTCGTGGAGTACCTTAACGATAACCCAGCACTCAACACCCTTCTCTCTCTTTTGCTGGTCGCTGTTATTGGGTGGGCTGTGTGGAGGGTTGCGAGAAAGGAAAAAGCAGCGTAAGCACGGGGCAGAGAGCCCTGTCTTTTCCGGCCTTTCTTGTTCTTACCGGGTCGTTTAGCGCCTGCTGTACCTTCCCATGAGCTCAGCCCTTGCGAGGATGTGCCCCTGCATGGCCCTTTCCAGCTCCTGCCTGGCGCTGCCCTCTGGTAGGTCCAGCTCTGCGTCAAGAGCGTAGAGCCTGAAGAAATACCTGTGCTCACCTGAAGGCGGACAGGGCCCTCCCCACTCCAGCTTTCCGAAGTCGTTCCTTCCCAGGGTTCCGGGAGCTGTGTTCTCAGCTATGACTTCTGCGGGGGGTATGTTCCACACAAGCCAGTGAACCCACGTTCCCATGGGCGCGTCAGGGTCGTCAACTATCAATGCAAGCGTCTTTGTTCCCTCAGGTATGCTGCTTATCCTTAACTCAGGGCTGACGTCGTCGCTGTCGCACGTGTATCTGGCAGGTATTCTTCCCCCCTGCTCAAAGGCAGGGCTTGATACAGAGAAGCTCTCCATCGGAGCCACCTCCTTGTCTTTTTTTTCTAGGGCTTCTTGATTCAGGGTTGTTTGCTGGTCTGCCTTTCTCACGTAATTGTCATCCGCATCATTGGCTGTTCTCGCGCACCCCGCAGCCAGCAGAACCGCCACAGCAACAACCGCAGCAATCCATCCCCTCATGCACTTTGGGTTGCTTTACACCTTTTTAAGCTTGTCGCAGAGGAACCGGGAATCTTAACCAGATATGTGTGCTCATTCCCAAAGATGCTTGTTTTTCTGCTTCTTCAACCCAAAATTTAAAAACAACACCTTTAACCCCTCTTTTCATGGTTGCAGGAACCCTGGATGACTGGAGGAAGGCAGGGAGGATTGCGGGGATGTGCCTGAAAAAGGGCAGGGCTCTGATAAGCCCGGATGCAAAAATAATTGATGTGCTTGACAGGATTGAGGAGATGATTCTCAATGAGGGAGGGTTTCCTGCTTTTCCTGCGCAGGCAAGCCTTGACCACGTAGCTGCGCATGACTGCGCTGACCCAGATGACGAAAGGGTTTTCGGCAAGAGCCTTGTCTCACTTGACATAGGGGTTCATGTGAATGGCTGCATTGGCGACACAGCCCTGACAATTGACTTGTCAGGCCAGCACTCCTCGCTTGTTGAGGCGAGCCAGAAGGCATTGGAGGCAGCGATAAGCGTTGCGAAGGCAGGGGTTTCTCTCGGCGAGGTTGGCAGGGCCATTCACGAGGTTATAACCTCTTACGGCTTTGCGCCTGTGAGGAACCTCTCGGGGCACGGGCTTGACCAGTACGTCATACACGCCCCTCCCTCAATACCCAACTTTGACAACAACGACAAGAGGGTTCTTCAGGAGGGAATGATTGTTGCTGTTGAGCCATTTGCGACAACAGGCCAGGGGCTTATCCAGGAGTCAGGAAGGGCCAACATCTTCTCCCTTGCAAAGAAAAAGCCGGTCAGGAACCCATTCACAAGGCAGGTGCTCAGGGAGATTGAGGGCTACAAAGGGCTTCCATTCACAACGAGGTGGCTCACAAGAAAGTTCTCTGCCATGAATGTCTCCTTTGCTTTGAGGGAGATGATGAATGCAGGCATGCTTGCATCCCACCCCCCGCTTGTCGAGGTCAGGAAGGGCGTTGTTTCCCAGGCAGAGCACACGCTTCTCATCACAAATGAGGGGGCGGAGGTATTGACAGGAAGGGGGCGAACACTCGTTGAGTGATAACCTCCTGCAGGGTTAGCTTCTCTTAAAGAGATGCTTTGAGTTTTATGGCTCAGAAATTTTTTGCTCGGGATTGCGATAGCTTTATAAATTATGAGTTGCAACTTTATTTTGCAATGAATATCGAAAGGGTCTTGCTGGAAAAATTAGAGAAGGTCGAAAGAGATATTGAACAGATTAAAGCGTATCTCGTTAGAATGGATAGTTTTTTGACTCGTGACGACAAGGAAGCCTTGGAGAAAGCCAGGGAAGAATTGCAAAGGGGCGAAACAATCACTCTGGAAGCTCTCAAAAAGAAAATGGGTGTAAATGTTTGAAGTTCACTTCTCCAAGCAAGCTGAAAAATTCTTAACTAAATGCGATAAGAAATTAGCTGGGCGAATCATTGGGAAAATAGAATC
>CAYVGP010000144.1:0-3127 GCA_964451135.1 uncultured Methanosarcinales archaeon | reverse complement strand
ATAGACCAAGGCACAACAATGGCTGAAAGCGACCATTATCTTGTTTGGGTAAATATAACTCCTCTCACCTTGCAATGACTTTTATCTGATTTTTATAATGCACACTCTTTCTGATTTTTTCTTGAATTCTTTTTTCGCTCGCCAAAACCTTTTTATAATGGGGCGGGGTGCTCATGCTCATGGTTGAGCTTATAATAACTGAAAAGCCCAAGGCAAGCCAAAGGGTTGCGATGGCTCTTGCCGACGGCAAGCCCATTAAGGAGTCAGTGAGGGGCGTGCCCTATTACAAGGTCACAAGGGGCAACACTGACATAATTGTGGGGTGCGCAGTAGGCCACCTATTTACCTTGGCTCCATCAACCAAGTCGGGTTTCACATTCCCTGTTTTTGAGGTTGAGTGGAAGCCCACCTTTGAGGTGGACAAGTCAAGCAAGTATGCGAAGAAGTACTTTGATGTTTTGAAGAAGCTCTCCAAGCAGGCTGACAAGGTGACTGTTGCAACCGACTACGACATTGAGGGGGAAGTAATAGGCCTGAATGTTGTGAAGTACATCTGCAAAAGGGAGGATGCGGCAAGGATGAAGTTCTCCACCCTCACAAAGCCGGACCTGGAAAGGGCCTACGAGACCAAGCAAAAAACCCTTGACTGGGGGCAGGCAATAGCAGGCACAACAAGGCACGAGCTTGACTGGTACTGGGGCATAAACCTGTCCAGGGCTCTTACATCATCAGTAAAGGCAGCAGGGAGATTCAAGATTCTGAGCACAGGAAGGGTTCAGGGACCTGCCCTGAAGATAGTTGTTGAGAGGGAGCGCGAGATCAAGGCATTTGTTCCCAAGCCCTTCTGGCAGATTTTGCTCAAAGCAAGGATTCAGGGCCAGGAGATTGAGGCGTGGCACGAGAGGGACAAGTTCTGGGAGAAGGGTGAGGCAGAGTCTGCGCTTGAGAGGGCAAGGCAGGGGCCAGCTTCTGTAGCCAGCGTGACAAAGTCATCCAGCACTCAGAGCCCCCCTCACCCCTTTGACCTGACAAGCCTTCAGATTGAGGCGTACAGGGTGTTCAGGATAAGCCCCAAGGAAACTCTTTCAATAGCCCAGGAGCTCTACACCTCTGGTCTTATATCCTATCCGAGAACAAGCTCCCAGAAGCTGCCGAAAGAGATAGGTTACGAGAAAATAGTGAGCGCTCTTGGCTCCCAGGAGCCCTATTCTGAGCTTGCAAGAACGCTCCTACAGAAAAGCCCGCTGAGGCCGAACGAGGGAAAAAAGCAGGACGAGGCCCACCCAGCAATTTACCCCACAGGACTGCCTCCCAAGAATCTCGGGGAGAGAACCCAGAAGATATACGACCTGGTTGTCAGGCGCTTTCTGGCAACTTTCGGGGAACCGGCAAAGAGGGAAACAATAACGCTGAAGATAGACTCAAACAATGAGACGTTTGTGGCAAAGGGCACCCGCACAGTGGAGAAGGGGTGGCATGTTTATTATGAGCCTTACCTTAGGCTTGAGGAGCAGACCCTTCCCGACGTGAGAGAGGGCGACAAGGTTGAAGTAAGCAGCATAGAGATGCTTGAGAAGGAAACTCAGCCGCCGAAGAGGTACACTCCTGCCTCGCTCATAAGGGAGCTTGAAAAGAGGGGCTTGGGCACAAAGGCAACAAGGGCTGCAATAATAGAAACACTCTACCAGCGACACTACATTGAGGGAGCATCAATAGAGGCAACAGAGCTGGGAATAAAAACAGTTGAGATGCTTGAGAAATTCGTCCCTGAAATAGTTGATGAGGCCCTGACAAGGCACTTTGAGGAGATGCTTGAGGAGATAAGGAAGGACATCAACAAAAGGGAGAAAGTGCTTGAGGAGGCAAAGTCATTCCTTGTGAAAACCCTTCAGTCATTCAAGGACAACGAGAAGGAGATAGGGAGCTCCCTCAACGATGCCCACGAAGAGACAAGAGCCAAGGCTGAGACAATCGGGCAGTGCCCTGAGTGCAAGACCGGCACGCTTCAGGTTAAGAGGGGCAAGTTCGGAAGGTTCATAGCCTGCACCTCGTATCCTGAGTGCAAGGTAACCTTCAAGCTTCCTGCAACAGGAATGGTCAAGCCGAGCCAGGAGGTTTGCGAGCACTGCAGCCATCCTGTAATACTGGTGATAAGAAGGGGAAAAAGGCCTCAGGAACTCTGCATAAACCCGGAGTGCCCCTCAAAAAGCGCCGGGGACTCTTCCAATGAGGGAGAGCCGTGCCCCAAATGCAAAGAGGGCAAGCTTGTTCTCAGGAAAAGCATCTACGGCCAGTTCTACGGGTGCAGCAACTACCCGAAATGCAGGTTCATAAAGAAGAACTAGCCAACGGGGCAGTGCTTTGCCAGGGTTTCTGAAAAACGCGCCTGACACTGAGCAGGAAGAAATGGCGCGGACACTGCCGGTTCTAAATGAGCCGGGCAGGCTTTGGTGTTCTACGGAGTTCTTGCTTGAAAAAGCAGTTGCCCTTCCAAGACAAGACGGCACTTGCCTTGGCAGTGCCTTTTAACAGTAAGCTTTAAATAAAACTGTGTGAAGATAATGGGTATGCGGAGGAAGGCATCAGCGCGGGCAGTTTTTTCTGCAGTATTTGTCATATTGCTCCTTTTCGGCGCATTCACGTACCTTTACATGGATTCTCTTGAAAAAAGCTCTGGCGAAGAGGTTGGCATTGCTCCCCAGAGGGGCGTTGTTGATGAAACAAGGGAGGTGTTCTCGGCTGTTGTGAACTATGTCTATGGCTTGCTGAACATAAAAGTGAACTCTACCCTGAGCAATGTCAAGAGGGCGACAAAGGAAGTGGCGAACATTACCAGCGTTGAGCTCAGCCCCGGAATGTGCGTCACTGACTCAAGATTCAAGTGCCTGGGGATGCAGGCAGACTGGGGAAGCAACAGGCTCTGGTTCAAGTTCCAGAACAGAATCCCCGAGGACGTAATTGTTTCTTCAATCCAGACAGAGGGGGGAGTGCCCTGCGACAAGCTTGCTGTTACAAAGTATCTCTCATTCGGGGAGGAGTTCTCTGCAGTGCTTACAGGGTGCAACCTCTCGCTCTCAGAAGGGCTCCTCAAGATAAACTTTTACAGGGCTTCGTCACCTCCTGAGTT
>CAYVGP010000143.1:0-3146 GCA_964451135.1 uncultured Methanosarcinales archaeon | reverse complement strand
CCTTTTTAAGAAAAATGTTGATGAAAAACAAGTGCGGCGCAAGGCCGCACACCACAAGACAAAAACAATCACTGCATCGTGGGCTTGATGCGCAAGCATCAACCTACTTCGGCGCAAGAAAACCAGAAGGTTTTCTGCGCAAAAAACAAAGATGTTTTTTTGCGTCAACTGACGAAACGGTTGGGGAGATAAGGGTGCAAACCCTTATGCATCAATCACAATGGAGCTTGCCTTGGCAGCTCTGTGACTTAATGCGAGAAAAGGGTTTCGTTGTGCCTTGTCGTGTTCCCCCTCTATTTACGCAAAAATGGCTTTGAAAAAGAAACAGAAAGCGCTGGAGGAGCTGAAGAAGGAGCTCAGGTTTCATCTCTCAATAATCCTTCGCCACGCAAGGCAGACAAGGAGGGGAACTTTTCTTCTCGCCACATTCAAGAAGAGCAGGTATCCCTCGCACTACACCAGGGACGCAATGGCTGTGAGCAGGTTCCTTCTTTTCCTGATACAAAACAAGCTCTTTGTTGAAAAGGCGTATCCGCTTCTCAAGGGCTTGGCGAATTTCACAAGAAGCACCCAGCACAAGTCGGGAAGCTGGGGCCAGAAGTACAACGAGGCAGGCAGGGACCGCTCATTGTACAGGCAGGAGGACAACGTTGCGCACGGCGTAATAATCCTGACTAACTATATGTTTGCCAGGCACGCTCTGGGGAAAACCCTCAACAACAGGAAGAGGACGGTTACAGCAATCGCCAATGCATGCGACTTTGCACTGAAGAACCTCCTGAAAGAGAACCGCGTGTTTTTCTCAACTACCTCCTGCCACGAGTCCTCTCTTGAGAAGGGCTACACCCTCTGGACTAACATGGCATTCTACAGGGCCTTTGAGAGCGTTGAGCGGCTTTACTCCCTCTCAAAGTACAAGTCCCTGCTCAAGCCGTTCAACGGATTTTCAGCAGAGTTCTCAAAAAACCTTAGGAAGGTGTTTGTGAGGGACGGCAGGTACGTTGCGAGGATTACGGATGACAACTCAACAGACAGAAGGCCCGACGTTACCCTGGTGGCCCCCTACTACTTCGGGTTTGACACAAGAAGCCAAGCCCTCTTCAGGAGCGCTTCCTATGCAATGAGGCATCTTTGGGATGAGAGGTTCGGGCTTCTCCTGAGGTACGCTCCAAAAGAAAACGATTTAGCGTACCACAACCACGCAGGTCATGGCCCGTGGCTCCAGTACTCAGCGATGTTCGCCCAGTACTTCATAGAGTCAGGACACCCTATTTTGGCTTCTAGAATAATGAAGCTCATCAACGCTTACAGGTCTAAAAAGGGCTATCTCCCCGAGCACATCACATCTGCTGAGCGCTTTCTGGAATTCATGAGGAGGGAATGGAAGACAGGGCTTGACTTCAAGAAGGAGTTTGACGAGGAGATAATGCTGAAGCCTGTTGACTTTGACAGGGTGGTGGATGAGATAATCAACATGAGGCGCTCTTATTACAGGACGAAGAGGAATCTCCGCGTGGAGAGGGAGAGGGGCTTCATCAACTTCGCCCTGCCCCTGTCATGGAGCCATGCTGAGTACGCATACGCCCTTGCCTTGAGAGCCAAGAAGGCCTCAGTGCTGAAGTGAGGTGCCCGATTCCTGCAACACCTTTTTTCTTTGCTTGGCTTTTTTATCGTGACCTTGTGAGGAGATTAGCGGGCGAGGTTGCCTTCATCCGAACTTAAACGGCCTGTTGTATTGTATTTCTGCTATGCTGAACCTGGCGTAGCTGAAGTTTCCCGAACTCAGGTTCCATTCCACTTCAACATCGCAGGGTATTTTTATTCCTTCGGCTTCCTTGTAGTTCAGGTAGCGCCCTGTCCAGCTTTCCAGGGATTTTCCCATGTACCTTTTTGTTTTGAATCGAGTCATCTGTCCTTTTTCATTGAAGAAGAAGACTCCCTCAACGCGCTGCTTCTTCACTGTAAGCACTGCCTTCGCGGAATTCTTGCCTATTGCCTCCCATCTCAGCTTTTCCGAGGGGAGCAGTGCTGTGGGGTACCAGGCAGCTTCGCCCAGCCACCTGAGCAGCTCTCCCTGGTCTGTTTCTTTTCCTTCAGCATCCACTATTTTAATCAGGGAAAGTAGCCTGACTTTCAGGCTTCCGCGGCCGTTAATGTAGAGGTCCGTTGCAGAGAATAGGGGGACCTTCCCAAACCAGACAAAGCCGGGGTTTTGCGTGGTGAAGTACTCCTCTCCCCTGATGCTCATCCATTTCTGGCCGGGCTTTGTCCTGAATTTGCCTGTGTGCCTCAATCTAGCATAGCTTATGTGCTTCTGGCCTTCCCTTAACGCATACCTGAAATACCTCTGGAGAGGAGCGGGAAGCCCTTTAATCTGGCTGGAAGAATACACCTTGCCTGAAACATCTTCCGAAGATGAGAACAGCCTCTCAATCTCTTTTTCAGGTTTCCCCAGGATTTTCCCGGCAGTCATTGTCAAGCTTGGAGCAGGCCTGCTGCTTCGCTTTCCGCTCTTGTTGATAACCCCCTTCTGGAGGTGAAGCCAATGCGTATGGAACTTGCTCGCCCGGCAATCCGCGATGCAATGCTTTCCTGCTTATCTTTATTTAACCCCCTTGTGAGGAATCAAGGCTTTCTGAATGCGTCTTTCAGCATCTTTCACTTACGCAAAGAAAGAGGCTGCGAGGACGAAGAGTATCATTGCGAGGAAGAGGATGCTGACCTGCTTCCAGACGAAGTCCCCCTTCTGCTTGCCGAGGAACTTTGAGAGCACGCCCTGGAGCATCCTGCCTCCGTCAATTGGGCCGAGGGGCACAAGGTTGAAAAGCCCGATGCCTATGTTCAGCAGGAAAAGCCAGGATATAAGCTGGAAGAACCACAGGAAAACGTCTGTTAAGAAGCCGTACTTGTTTTTTGCCTCTTCCTTCACCCTTGTTTTCAGGGTAACGCTTACCCCGATGTAGGGCTTTGACTCGTTCTCGGGGTTCTTTCCAAGCACCACCGTGTAGTTGGTGTTGTTTGCAGTGACAATCAGGGTGTCCCCCACTGATTTGTTCTTCAGGACACCTGAGAAGCTCTCAATTGAGTCAATCTCCCTGCCGTCAAATGCTGTTATCAGCATACCCTCCCTCAGCCCGGCAATGTAG
>CAYVGP010000142.1:0-3162 GCA_964451135.1 uncultured Methanosarcinales archaeon | reverse complement strand
TGTCAACACAACTAGTTTCGTAAACCTTTCCGTAATTCAACGCCACAACCATCAAATCAGAAAAACCAACCAAGCCGTCACCATCAGCATCCGCCCGCACATCAAAACCACTGCTTATCCCATAATTCAAAGCAACAAGCATCAGGTCTGAAAAAACTCGCATTCCGCCGGTGTTTTACTCGTCGGGAATAAACTGGAGCCCCCTCACAATGTTGTTGGAATGCCTGAAGATCATATTAACCAGAAAAAGCGATGTCATCTTAATTGTGTTAACATAGTTCTCACGAATAACAAGGTTGAGTTGGGCAAAAATAGAAAACAATAAATATTAGCAAGCGGAAGAAGCTGTATAAAAAAGAGGTCTTAAGAATGGCGAAGTACAGAATAATCTTTGATGAAGCAACATGCATAGGCGCGGGGGAGTGCGTGGAAGCAAACCCTGCCAACTGGAGTCTTGACCAGTCAAGAGGCAAGGCAGTTGTGGCCAAAACAGAAATTGATGAAACAGAGCTTGAGGCGAATCTCAACGCAGCAAGGATGTGTCCTGTCCAGGCAATAAAGATAATCAACGCCGAAACAGGGGAAGAAGTGAAGTGAAAAATGATTTTTCAGTCCTCCTTGCTCGCCAAGAGGGAGCATAACCCAACGCTTGCCACATTCACGTTTGCAAAGCCTGCTGCAATGGGCTTCAAGCCAGGGCAGTTCATAATAATAAGCAAGAGCGCTGATTTCGCAGATCCTCACCCTTTTTCTGTGTCATCGTGCCCCGCGGACGCACTTCTTGAAATAACAGTTAGGAAGCTCGGAAATTTCACCCAGGGAATGTTTGCGGCTTCTGCTGGCATGCTGTACTGGATAAAGGGGCCCTACGGATTTTTCACGCTTGACAAAGCGAAAGAAAGAGTCGTACTCATTGCAGGAGGAGTCGGCGTTACCCCCTTCCTCAGCATGCTCAGGCATGAAGCCTTAAGTCCCAGCAAAAGAAAATTCTTCCTTCTTTACTGCGTCAAAAACGTAACGGACATCGTTGAAAAGCGCCTCCTGGACACATTGGCAAATGAAAACGCCTCAATCAATGTCATTTACAGTCTTTCCCAAGAGGCTCCTCCCAATTGGCAGGGGGAAAAAGGAAGAGTAACCCAAGAAATGCTTGAGAAGCACTTTCCTTTCATTAAGGACTCGAGCGTTTACTTGTGCGGCCCGCCCCCCATGGTGCAGGCAGTCAAGCAGAGCCTTGTTGAATTGGGTCTTCCTGAAAGCGAACTGCACGTTGACAACTGGGACTATGCCAAGAAGGTTGAGAAAGGGGAAGTTGATTAAAAACAAGCAAGAAGAATCTGTTTAGTGCCTGCTGAACCAATCCTTTTTATTTGCCTGCCTTTTTTCTCACAATCTCCAGAACTCCTGCAGAGATGAGAAAGCTGAGAACGAAGAAGATGCTGGGAACTATTATTTCATCTTTAACAGGGATAATGCCTGGAGATTCTCCGGCAGGGAACAAAGAGGACAGGCAGCTTCTTTCCTCAACAGGCTTAAAGTTCTCTGTGCCGCAGTTATTTTTATCAGAGCATGTCCTTTTACTCAGCTGGCCCTTCACGCACTTGCTCCACTGTGAGCACACCCAGTCCTCAGAGCATTTCTTGCATTCTCCGCAGTCAAGGGGGCACGTGCTACATGTTTCCTCATTGTTGCAGACAGAGTCGCCGCAGTAGGGGACTCGCTGGCATTCGGAATCTATGCAGAAATACCCCTGCGCGCAGCCGCAGTCAGCTTTGCACGAGAAGCAGTCCTCGTTGAGGTCGCAAACATCGTTTCCGCAGTAAGCGGTTTCGTATGCAGAATAAGTGCCGCTGCCAGGGGCGGTGAATGTCACAGCGCCGCTGGAATAGTTGAGCACAGTGCAGGAAGAGCACAATTCACCATTCCTACTTATCTCAGGGAATACAAACAAAAGGTTTCTGAGAGTTGCTGTGAAGGTAGAATCAAGCTCCGGGATTAAAGAAGAATCAACAAAGATTGTGTTAAAAGCAATATCCACAGAATAATCAATGTCCGCGCCTGTCAGATTCATAAGGCTGTCACCATACTCAATCCTTCCATAAGCCGGGATGTCCAGGACAAGATTGGTGACATGCCCCAAGTCCTCAATAGAAGCAAAGTCGGTTGAAAGGTTGTTGTTGAATTTGGAGTATTTTGGCAATGGACAACCCCTAACATTGACCAGCCCTGAGAATGTGTCCGGGCAAAGGTCCCTAGAGTCCTTCACCCCATCACGATCAGAATCATTGAGCAGGGAAAAGACAGTGACAGAAGAGATTCCTTTTACTTTATGGATTGCAGGACTCGGCTCATAAGTGTATTCCCCCTCAAAGGAATAGGTTCCTGTTCTCTTTGGCTTTACAACATAGTAGGGGGCAGCTCTTAATTGTTCGCTTGACCACCTCACCTTGAGGTCCTGGCCTTCTCCCGCTATAACGCCGTTCGTTCTGACAATAGAAAAGGCTGGAGGGATTTGTTCCTCAATGGCGTAGTATGAAATGTTCCTTGCGGACACGTTCAGGTATACTGATGTTTCGTTCTCAAGAGGCAGGGGGTTGTTTGAGAACACTCTTGAAACATACACCCGGCTTAAGCTGCAGGGCTCGGAGGACTGAAAAGTGTAGGTCACGCCCACAGAAGTCTCTGTGCAGCAGTAGCCCGAGAATATTTTTGTTGTGCCGCAGATACACCCCGACGAGGGGGCGGAACTGTTCTCGCTGCATACAGGGCAATCCTGGGCGACTCCGTCGCAGTCTTCGTCAAACTCGTTGCCGCAGATCTCAATTCCGGGCTCAATGTTTCCAATGCAAGAAGTCCAAGAAGCGTTTACGCATCTTTTTTCGCCAAACCTGCACATTCCGGCGTTGCTTGTGCCGCATTGCTGCACCAACCCCTCGTCTATTTTTCCATCGCAGTCATTGTCCTTTCCGTCGCAAATCTCTTCTGAAGGATCCTTGTTGCCATGGCAGAACCCCCAGCTTCCGAAGAAGCATGTCTGTTCTCCGAGCTTGCATTCTCCTACATCGGAGTAGCCACAGGTTCTTGTCAGATTCTCATCAACCTCCCCGTCACAATCATCATCAACGCCGTTGCACGTTTCAATTCTCGGAGAAGGGCACCCCG
>CAYVGP010000141.1:0-3177 GCA_964451135.1 uncultured Methanosarcinales archaeon | reverse complement strand
GAGCAGGAACTGGCTCTCCCATGAGCAAGGAAGACGAGGGGCTGGGAGAGGAAATCAGCGAGTCTGTCCTCGCAATCCGGGAGTCAGCCGGACAAATAGCTGAAGCAGTGCGGAAGATAGCGAGTGCGTGCATTGAGGCCCTTAACAATGGAAACAAGATAATGGTGGCGGGAAACGGGGGCTCGGCTGCGCAGGCGCAGCACTTCGCAGCAGAACTCGTGGGGAGGTACGAAAGGGACAGGAAGGGGCTGGCGTGCGTATCCCTCACAACAGACACCTCAATAATGACTGCGTGGTCCAACGACAAGAGCTTTGAGGAAGTGTTCTCAAGGCAGATAGAGGCGCTGGGCAGAAAGGGGGACGTCTTCATAGGGCTCAGCACGAGCGGCAACTCCCCCAACATAGCCAAGGCAATTCAGAAGGCGAGGGAAAAAGGCATAATAACAGCCCTCCTCACCGGAAAGAGCGGCGGAAAAATGCACGGCACTGCCGACATTGAGCTGAACGCCCAGTCGGAAAGGACTCCGCGAATCCAGGAGTGCCACCTCCTCGCACTCCACCTTCTCGCAGGACTGGTAGAAAGAAGCGCCTGAAAATGATGAGCCTTAAGCACTACGTCAGGAGGTTCTCGGAGGTCTCTGTTCTCGTTGTAGGGGACCTCATGCTTGACAGGTACATATGGGGCGAGGTGAGCAGGATAAGCCCTGAGGCCCCTGTGCAGGTTGTCAATGTCAGGAAGGAGTCGCTCGCCCCCGGGGGGGCAGCCAACGTCGCAGCCAACATCGGCGCCCTGAGGGGCAAGTCAATAGTCGTGGGCGTGCTTGGCAGGGACGGAGCCAAGAGGGAGCTGGCAAGGATAATGAAAAGGTACAGCGCAGACATAAGGAGCGTGTTCACGGACCCGAAAAAGCCGACAACCCACAAGGTCAGGGTGATGGCCCAAAGCCAGCAGCTCCTGAGGATAGACTACGAGAACACCGAATACATAAACAGGGATGACGAGGCAAAAACAATAGCCAACATAAGGAAGCGAATCCGTGAGGCAAATGCGGTGGTCGTGTCTGACTACGCAAAGGGCATAATAACCGAGAGGATAATGAGGGCGCTTGTCAGGCTCTCAAAAAGAACAGGAATCCCTCTCATAGTTGACCCCAAGCCAAGGCACGCCCCTCTCTACAGGGACTCCACCCTCATAACCCCCAACGAGAAGGAGGCAAGGGAGATGGCCCTTGTTCTCGGCATCAGGGGGGAGGACATAGCAGGCATAGGCAGGGGAATCCAGAAAAAGACAGGCAGCAACATCCTCGTAACAAGGGGAGAGAAGGGAATGAGCCTGCTCCCCCTGAAGGGAAGCGCAATCCACATACCCACAATGGCGAAAGAGGTTTACGACGTCACAGGCGCAGGCGACACGGTCGTGGCTGTGCTTGCCCTCGCTCTCGGAGCAGGGACAGGGCTTGAGGAAGCAGCTGTGCTGGCAAATCATGCCGCAGGAATAACAGTTGCAAAAGTTGGGACCTCAACGGTCAGCCAGGACGAGCTGATAAAGGCGCTGGGGGAATAACAAAAATGAGCAAAAAAGCGGTCTTTCTGGACAGGGACGGAGTGATAAACGAGGACAAGGGGTACGTGCACAGGGTGGAGGAGCTCGTGCTTCTCCCCGGAGTCATAGAAGGTCTCAAGAGGCTTCAGACAATGGGGTTCATGCTGTTCATAGTGACAAACCAGTCAGGCATTGGCAGGGGCTACTTCACGTTTGAGGACTTCAAAAGGTTTCAGGAGGAGCTTCTGGGAATACTGGAGGAGAAGGGAATAAGGATAGAAAAGACCTATGTGTGCCCGCACTCCCCTGAGGAAAGCTGCGGGTGCAGAAAGCCCAACACGAAGCACGTTGAGGACGCTGCCGCGGAGTACGGCATAGACCTCTCAGCTTCATACGTGATAGGGGACCACGCAAGCGACATAGAGCTGGGGAAGAGAGCAGGGCTGACAACAATACACCTCCTAACAGGCCACGGGAGGAAGCACGGCCCGGTGCATGAGGCGGACCACGTGGCTGAAAGCTTCCTTGACGCAGTGGAGTGGGTGGAGCAGATAGAAAAACAGAAAAGCGCGTGATATTCGCAGGGGAGGAGCGGGTCCTGCCGCAACCTGGCCCGGCCGAAAACCCCTGAAAGAGCCAAAGCTTCCGGAGAGCTGAAAAAAATTGGAAAACGCCGAAGAAGCGCCCGCGGAAATAAGAAAAAGAATAATCCCTGTTGAGAGAATAGGCGAAACAGCTGAAGCCCTGAGGAAAGAGGGGAAAAAAATAGTCACCGCGAACGGCGCCTTTGACGTCCTCCACCCCGGCCACGTGTATTTTCTCTCAGAGGCGAAAAAGCAGGGCGACGTCCTCATAGTGGGGCTGAACAGCGACGAATCAATAAGGCAGAACAAGGGAGAGGGAAGGCCTGTTAATGACGAAAAAAGCAGGGCAGTAATGCTTGCAGCCCTGAAGCCGGTTGATTACGTGGCAATATTCAGGGAGAAAACACCTGACGAGTTCATAAAAAAGGTTAAGCCGGCAGTGCACTGCAACGGAGAGGAGTACGGGGAGAACTGCGTGGAAGCAGAGACAGTGAGAAGAATCGGGGCAAGGCTTCACCTCATAAAAAGGGTTGGGGGGTGGAGCACTAGCGATGTTTTGAAAAGGTTAGAAGACCGCTGAGCTGCCTTGTCCTGTAAAGCAAACCGTACTTCAATATGGCGAGAAGGAATTTGGTTCCGTGAGGAATTGCTTTTGACTTCATCCTTCCGCCGGCGCGCTCCCTTTCATGGCTGGGCACTTCTCCCACCCTGAAACCTTTTACAAGAGAGTTGTAAAGAAGCTCTATCTCAATCTCAAACTCCCTTGACCTCATCTTCTCAGGGGGGTCTATCACTTCTCTTCTGAAAACCTTGTAGCCGTTAAGAGCGTCTGAAAGGCGTATACCGAATAAAACAGCGAAGGCGCTGGAAAGAAACAAGTTGCCAAAACTCCTCACAAGAGTGTACTCATCACTGCCGCCTGTGTAGCGCGAACCAACAACAAGACCGTACCCCTCTTGAATCTTGTTAAGCAAAAAAGGCAGGTCTCCGGCTTTGTGGGAATAGTCAGCATCCATCATCACCACTATGTCGCCCTTTGCTCTGGAAAAT
>CAYVGP010000140.1:0-3180 GCA_964451135.1 uncultured Methanosarcinales archaeon | reverse complement strand
CAAAAACCCTTCCGTCATCAAGGTAGCCGAGGTAGCTCACTGTGACTGTGTCCCCCTGCCTCACAACTGTTTTCTTGACGAACCCCGGAAGGAGATTCAGCCTTCCTCCTGTCCAGTTCACCTTGTAAACGTAAATGTCGCCCCCTGTGAAGCTTCTTTCATGCGTAAAGGGCTGGAAGTACTTCAAGCCGTGGGCGTCCATGAAGAAGAGCCTTGTGAACATGCTGCCAACAAGCTCAGGGCTCGCTAAAAGAACTTGGTAGTTGTTGTTCCTCCTTATCAGGGTAACGCCAAGGGGTCTTCCGTTGTTCGCCCTAAGTGTTCTGCCCTCGTACTCCTTGATTTTCAGTGTTGTGTTCGTGGGATAAGCAAATCTCTTTGGGTAAATCTTTCCCTGGGGCGTGTTGATGTAGGCATCCATTTCCTCGCCGCTTTTTATCTCAATAACCAGGCCGTTGCCGCACTTGACGGTGTTGTTTCTCCTTGAGCACCCTATGAGTCCTGATGCGTAGCTTGGCCACGGCGCAATCCAGTTGTTTGCGTCAACTGTTTGTATCTCGTAGTAAAGGGTTGAGGCGCTTGCGTCGTCAAGCTTAAATCTTTCCTTCAGCAGCGCAATGCCTTCCTGCTGCGGCTTCCCCCTTGCCAGGTTGTACATCGTTGATTTTGTGAAGTTCCACGAGCCGAAGTGCGCCCACACCCCGCTCTTCCCGATCATGTCCGCTGATGCTATGAAGAAGTCTTCAGGGGGCTCGCAGTGAGTGTTCTTGAGAAACCCTGCTGCCTGCTCCTTTGTCAGGCCGTTTTCAAGGAGCAACTCCTCTGCCTCTTTCTTGCCCATGCGGAACATTTCGTAAAGCTGGTTTATTGTTTTCAGCGGATCCTTGTTTATCCGGTCCAGCTCGTCAAACGCGTTCGTGGCTCCGCAGTCCAGCATCCTGAGTATGCCTATTGCTTCCTCCTCGTCCTCTGTCATCAGGACCTTTCCTATCCAGTGGGCCTGGGGCAGGTTCTGGGTTGTTCCGTCAAAGGTGACAGGCCTGTCAGCAACGTACTTGAACCAGTGGCCGAAGTCCCACCACGAGTTTATTATTGCGTTCGGCTCTGAGTTCTGCTTTATCTTTGTGAGCGCAGTCCACCATGCGTCGTTCATGCTGGGTATCTCGCTCTTTGCAACCCTCCAGCCCTGTGTTACTGGCTGCCAGAGGAGAAGCGCCAGAAGAAGCACGGCAACCACTCTTATTATTCCCGGCTCTATGCTGAATTCCTTGGAAGCCCATCTGGTTATCCAGTGGTAGACAGAGCCTGCGAATATTCCGAAGCCGACGCTGAATGCAGGCACCAGCAGCAACGTGAAGCGCACCCCCTTTATGCTCGCATAGGTCGTGGCAGCTATCCAAATCAGGATAAGCAAAGCGTATTTTATGTCCACCTTTCCTTCCTCGTCTTTTTTCACAAGGGTGAAAAGAGCCCCGAGGACAGCCAACAAGAACAGGAACTTTCCTCCCATTGCATTGATAACTCCCCTCAGGCTTGACGCGTTCTGCTCTGCCACTGTAGTGTAGACATTGGGCCACACTGTTCCCACACCCACTTCCTTAAACTTTATGAATCCGATTGGCGCCTTCACTGCAGAGTCTATGAAGAATCTTGGGGAATATATTATTGACGTCATGAGCCACGCGCTTGCTATAAAAACACCCACAAGGAGAATTGTGTTCCTCACCCCCTTTGTTTTGAGCACAGCAAAGGGGTTTTTCTTTGCAGAATCCCAGTTGATAGCAATGAGGTAGATGAGATAAATTCCTGATGCTGCGAGTATGAAGTCCAGTATGTACCACCACCCGAGCCATGACCACGAGTAGATGCCTAGAACTATTCCTGCGCCTCCTCCCAGCAGGAGCCTTTTCTTGGTGTTCCTTGCCTCAAATGCCTCCAGGAAGAGCCAGGCAACAAACAGGGGAAAGACAACGTTGTAGGCGTCTGTGTCAGCGAAGCCCCCTGCTGTCCTGCTTATGAACGAGCCGTGGACGCCGACAACTATTGCTGCGAACAGCCCGCCCACGTTTCCCCCTATCCTTCTCGCGATGAAGAATGCGGGAATAACTGCGAGGGCTGAGAGGAATATGGGGACGTAAAAGAACACGCCAAGAGGGTCTGCGTTTGGGTTAAGCGCCCTGACGAACTTCAGGAGGTAGCCCTCAAAATAGGCGTGGAACATATCTCCGGGAACAAACCTGCCAAGGGGGGCTATCATGTGGGTGTCGTAGGGTTTTCCGTCCACAAGTATGTCTCCGGGGTGACCTTGCTTATACACGTTCTCAGCATGCCTCGCCCAGAAATACGGGTCAATCGCGAGGAGGTAGGTGTTTCCCTTTTCGTTCTGGAGCCTTGTCTTGAAGTAGTTGGATGCTGCCTGAATCTGCTGCTTTATCTGGTCCTTGTTCTGTTTCAGCACCTGCTGGAACTGGTTCTGGATTATCTTGTTCTTGTTTTCGTCCGGCAGGTTCGGGTACTGCCTGGACACCTGGGCCCTTATCTGGTTCTGGATGTTGTTGTAGACAGTGTTGGCTGCCCAGTCGTCTGTTATCGGAAGGTAAGCGGGCTGAAGCCTGAAGAATATGGAAAGAAAGAGGGGTATTAATATGAGGAGAAGAACGCTGTGTTTTTTCCCAAACTCTTTTATCTTTGACCAGTCAACTGAGAGCTCTTCCTCGTCATCTTCTTCTTTTTCTTTCTTGGCTTTTCCCTCTTTTTTGGGTTTGAAAATGCTCTTTATTTTTGAGAAGTCAATCGCTATCTCGTCATCCTCTTCGTCGCTGCTTTCTTCCTCTTTGGCTTCTTTTTTCTTTCTTTTCCTTGGCTCCTTTTCTTGGGTGAGCTTTTTGAAGAATCCCTTAATCTTTGAGAAGTCTATCGTTATCTCGTCATCTTCTATTTCTTCAGGCATCAGTGCACCCCCTTGGTTGCTGATGACCAGTCTCTTGCCCCGGGACTGCGCCACCAACTTCAAAACCCTCCTGTCGCACAGGCCAAGCAGAAATTGCTCCTTGTCCTGCAAGGGTTTTTGGATTTTCTCGGTGAACAGCCCTGTTTATATAAATATTGTGCTTGCGTTGGCTTGGTCTATTATCCCGAAAGTGGTTTACATCACGAAACTGGTTTACATTCGTCCCATGT
>CAYVGP010000139.1:0-3180 GCA_964451135.1 uncultured Methanosarcinales archaeon | reverse complement strand
CCCACATCAAGAAAAATACTCAGCTACCTGGCAAAAGAGGCAGCAACAGAAAGCAAGATAGCGAGGGAGCTGGGAATTCCCCTGTCAACAGTGCACTACAACATCCAGCAGCTCGTGAAGGCGGGAATGGTTGTCTCTGACGAGTTCCACTACTCTTCCAAGGGCAAGGAGGTTAACCACTACAGGATTTCCAAAGCAATGATAGTGATATCCCCGACAGGAAAGGAAAGGCTGGGCAGGGCTCTGAGGGAGCTGGCGCCTGCCTTCCTCATAGTTGCAGGGGCCTCTGTGCTGGGATACCTGTACACTGTTCTCTCAAGCAGGCCAGCGCTCTCAGCAGCAAGAAAGGCCTCTGAGATGGCTTCCAGCTATTCGCTTGCCGCAGGGGAGGGCACGGGCGCAGGGATTGCCAAGTCCGCAGCATCTGTCCAGCCTCAGGCATTTGCTTGGTTCCTGGCAGGGGCGTTGTTCGCCCTTGTGGCTGTGCTGGTTGCGGCGTACTTCAGGAAACGCCCTGAAACTCGAGAAAACAAATGAATTAGGCGAAATCGCTGGCAAGGTTCGGATGGTTCGGATGAAAATCGTGATAGTGACAGGCACTCCGGGTGCCGGGAAATCATGGCTCAGCAAAAAACTCTCCAAGGACCTCGGCTTTGTTCACATTGACCTGAACAGGGAGATTGAGAAGAGAGGGCTCTACGAGGGAAAGGACAGGAAGCGCTCGTCTTTAATAGTTGACGAGTCAAAAATAAGCAGGTTTATCGACGAGATTCTGCCTGAAAAAGCCGCAGGGGCGGTTATTGACTCTCATTTGTCTCACTTTTTAAGCCCCGGGAGGACGGATTTGTGCATTGTTTTGAGGGCTGACATAGAGGAAATAGCGAGGAGGCTCAAGAAAAGGGGATATTCCTCGTCTAAAATACGGGAAAACATAGAGGCCGAGATATTCGGCGTCTGCCTGGATGAGGCTGTTTCTCTCGGCCACACGCCTCTCGTGGTGAAAAGCCCGGTGAGTAAGGAGGAATACGCCAATATTCTGAAAAAAATCCGGGAAATCTCGTAATCTTTTCAGGTTCAAGTTAGGTTCGGAATAGGTTCAGTTCAGGTTCGTTTTAGGTTCAAATTGAACTAGTTCCGAACCTGTTCCGGACCTGGCATGGCTAGGGCTTTGGGATGCGCCAGATGCTCGTTCCCGCTTCTTCCTTGGGCGTTATTTCTTTGTTTTCTTTCATTTCCTTGAGGTAGGTGTAAAATGTCGTTCTTCCGCAATAACCCTTGTTCTCGACGATAAATCTCTCAAGCTCTTTTGTTGACAGCGGCTGCTTTGAAACAAGGTAAAGTATCTGCTGCTTCACGAAATCCTTCTTGTGCTTCCTTACTTTTTCAATGACTTCTCTTTCAAAACCGCTTATTTTTTCCTGTTTCGCAGGTTCGGATTTAGGTTCGGTTCGGGATTCGGATTGAACTAGTTCCGAACCTGTCCCGAACTTCGCCATCTTTTCGTTGATTTTCCGGATTTCTTCCTTCAGAACAGAGTTTTCCCTTTCCAGCTCAGCCATTTTTTGGCGCATTCTCTCAAGAATTGACTGCGCATGGGCGCTTCTCTGCGTCTGCTCTGAGATGAGTTTCATGACCTGCTGGGCGTGGGAGTGCATGTAATGGAGCCAGTGGTTTATGCTGGCGATGTCCTTTCTTGTGAGCGTCGCGTGCTCAGCGTGCTGCTTCTCCATCTTCGCGAGGCTGTCGTAGAGGTGCCTCACCCACCTCTCCATGTTCTGTATGTCCCCCCTCACCCTGCTGAATGCGTTGGCAAGCCTTTCCTCCCAGCCCTTGAGGAGCATCTTCCTTATCATTTCCACCACCTCTATGAATGTTGGGCAAAGTAAAGTCAGGGGTGCGGGCTGCTTGGCAGCCATGCCTTGCCCTGCTTTGCTTTGCTGGTTGCGCCTGTTTTTTTTAAATGATTCGCGAAAAGTGAGGGTTTCTTGCATCTCGGCGCGGGTTTCACACCGTGTTTTCAGGTTGTGCTCCCGTCGTTCATGAGGGGAATTGAGCGCTCATTCTTTAAAGTGAGATTTTTCCCTGAGCAGAGGCTCCCTGTTTTTTCATTCTATGACCTCAACTGAGTCTATTATTCCGTCCCCGTCAAGGTCAAAGCCCTCCACCACCCTGCTCCACGGCGTTCCCCTGTAGTCTTTCAGAGTGGTTTTTGAGAACCTGGTGAGGGCTATCACTGCCGCCCTTGTCCCCTCCTTTGTTATGCCTGCAAATGTTACTGCGGCCTTCTCCCTGTTCCTCGGGTTAGGCACCTTGCATATCACCCCTATGTGCTCTTCTGTGTAGCTTTTTCCTGTTTTTGAGCTGTATATCTCGTAGGGCTTTGTGGTCGTGAACCTGACAGGCAGGTGAGGGTTGAGCCAGTCGTACGCCATGTTGGTCACAGGCCCTCCCACAACGACTATGTTGCCCTGCGGCTCCTTTTCCTCCACGTCAAGGGAAACAAGAAACTCAGGCGGCAGCTCCAATGTTCTTCCAAGAAAGAATGCAAGCTCTATGGCGTAGTGGCTGTCCCTTGCCCTTGCCTTGAGGGGGCCGTGGGGGTCGCTTGACCCCACGACTATCCTTCCCCTGAACTGGTTAAGGGAAACCATCTCTGAGAAGAACTCAATAGCCTTGCTTTTTCTCTCTGCGAATGCCTCTGAGACCTTTCTCTTCTCCTTTTTTATCATAATGCAGAGGTTCGGCGTTTGCGCTGCGTACTCCTTTGCAAGCGTGCCCCTCACTGCCTTCGTGTTTGTTATCTCAATGAGCCCTGCCCTCAACAGCTTTTTCAGGTGGTAGTAGGTTTTCTGGTCAGAGAGCCCTGTCCTCTTTCTTAGCTCGGAAACGTACATCGGCTTCTGCGACAATAAACGAAGCATCCTCAATGTTTCCCTGTGAAAGACAGGGATTGCCTTCTCAGGGTTGTCAAATATCTTCACTCTTTCTGCCCACGGCTCCTCTCCCTTGACATACACAACGCCTTCCATGGCTTGAGAGAGTCATGCGGCGTTTAATAATTTTTCTCAAAATTTTGATTTTTATCAGATTATTATTGTTTTATTAATAGTATTGCCGAGCATTTTTTGGCAGTTTTTTCTTTTTCTGAGAACTTTTCAACCTTTATTCTATAAAAGTGGC
>CAYVGP010000138.1:0-3189 GCA_964451135.1 uncultured Methanosarcinales archaeon | reverse complement strand
GGGGGAAGGCATCTGAAATCCTTCAGGAGCACAAATTGCTGGAGTACATGAGGCAGGAGACACACAGGAAAAAACAGCTGCTTGATGAGATTGCGAACGAGCTGGGGGGTTGGAGCAGGATAGATTACGAGCTTGAGAAAATCAACCTTTTTTTACCTGTGCTGGAGAAAAAAGGATTTGCTTATTCCCTCAGGGGAATAAGAAGGGACATGAGCAAGATGCTGTTATTGGAGAACCTTCCCCTTGCATACCTTGACACTGAGAGCGCGTTTTTTGACTCTGAGAAGCTGGAAATACCGGAGTGGTTCGCGGAGATGGTTCCGGAACTCGCAGGAAAAAAGCGCATGACAGGGAAGGAAAGAGAGGAATGGGCAAGGAAAGCCTTCAGGGAAAACAGGAAGCTGGTGACTCATGCCGCCCTCATTTATCAAAAAGGAAACAGCTTGAACGGGAAGGCATACACAGTCTATCCTGTGAATGCAAGAATCATCGCCGTTGGCATGGGGGAAGACGAGGCAGAAATAACAGTTTGCCCTGTCACAAGAAGCAGCGCGAAAAACAAGGAGGAGTTTTACACGAGGGAAATGGCGATGAGAGACATGCTTGAGCGCGACATAATGAAAAAGAATCCTCCCGCAATAGTGATTCACAACGCTGGCTACGACGTGGAGGAGTTAAAGAAGATACCCACCTCTCCGAAGCACCTCAGCTCCCTTGGCATTGACAAGCACAAGAAAGCCCCTGCAAAGGGAGCCCAGGCGTTTCTCCCGAAAGAAACCCTCCAGGGAAAGTTCTTCATTGACACCCTGGCACTTGCAAGAAACATTTTCCCTGAACTTGAAAACTGCCGCCTCGAGACACTCGCAGAAAATCTCCTCGGAAAACCGGACATCAAAGCGAAGCTGGACAGCAGAAGGATTTCCCTGGGCAAGGGAAAATACAAGGCAATAACCCATTCCGACATCAACCCCCTGAACTACCTCGCAATGAACAGCGACGGGGAATCGGCCAAAACAATGACAGTGTACAACGCCGCGGACACATTCATACTCGCAGGGATTATGAAGCGTCTTCAAAAGCCCGTGAATGCAATACTCAAAATACATTATTACACAGGCTTGGGAATAAACGACCTCATGCACTCCCCCAGAGCGATGAGGGAGATGTGGGAAAAGAAGGAGTTTGTTGAGACAGGAGAGCTCCCTAACGATTACCAAAGGTTCAGGAAAATCAAAAAGATAAGCCAACAATCAAGGAATGCAGAGGAGTTTTACGCCAAAGGGCTGGAAGGCCTTCCAAAATCCTCTTCCGAGCATTCGCAAAGCATTCCCGCGTACATCCCCTACTCATGGCTTTTCAGGGGCGCTGCGAAAAGGAAATTTCCAGAGCTTTCGGGGCTGGTGGAGAAGGAGTTCACGCTCAGGGGAGACCAGCGCGAGCAGCTTGTTTACGAGCTTTACCTCTCAGAGCTTATGAGGGAAATGTTCGTTGGCTATTACGAGATAAGCATGCTCAGAGATAGAGCTGAGGAGATAAGCAAGGTGCTCTCTGCAAAAGGCGTTCTCTTGCACAAAGAAATTAGCCCTGACTGGTTTAACAGAAAAAGCTTCCCCTCAGAGCTGAGAGAGTATTTCTATGCAGCAGCCAGCCTGCTGGAATCAGGGAAGGCCTTTGCCGAGGCAGCCAAGGAGCAGGGAGAGGGCGTGAAGCCGGTGCTCAGGGAGTCGGAGAGAATGGCGCGAAGAGCAAGGAATCAGATGCTTAAAGAGCTGAGAGGGGGACAGATAAGCATGTTTGATGATGCTGCCGCGCCCCTGATACAGGTTTACAACCCAGAAATACTCGCAGCCAGAGCAGTTGATGCTTCTGTTATCAGCAAAGAGACGCAGAGGGTTTTCTCAGCATATCAAAGAGTGAAGGCTGCTGAGAAGCGCTATCAGCGCGCATTGGAGGAGTGCATTGGGCACTACGGCAAACCCCTGCTTTGGTCAGTCGGGCAGGACGCAGCCAGAGAGAAGCTGGAGGACTCGCTCTACCTTTTCCATGTTCTCAACACTATCAAGGAGAAGACGCAGGAATTCAGCACAACCTTCGTGAATTACGAGAGCTTCGGCTCCACTCTGAAGATGTACTGGGGCAGGCTTTCAGAATTCTTCCAAGAGAACAAGCTCTCTCTTGAGAAAGCAAAGGGAGCTCTCCTCTACATTGCATCAGGCAAGCCAGAAGAGGCAGCCAAGCGCATCACGGAGAGCGATTTGCTGATATCCCTTTCTTAGCTTCTGAAGGCATCGGTGTAGTCCCTCAGCATGTACTCGCTCATCTTCGGCTTCTGGCTGAGCCAGTCATTTATGTCCACAATGACCATTCGGGGATTGTTCGCGATTGCCCTGTTCACAGCCACTGACATCTCCGCCTCTCTCAGCCTTGAGTACGGGAACTCTTTCTGCACAACAGCTATTTTCGGCCTGTCGCCGAGCTCAGCGTGCTTTAGCCTGAATCTGTCCTCAACAAGAGCATTGTTCATCAGAAAAAGGATAAAACGATTCAGTCTTTCAGACGGCATCACAAGGGGGTTCATTATTATCTTCCTTGAGCCACTTTCAAGCTCCCTGCGGTACCTGTCCACGAGGTAGGACACAACGAGGGCGTCAAACAGCTGGGGCTGGTACTCCCACTGCCTCTGGTTTGAGGCGGCATAAAAGAACCTTCCTGTTGTGCTTGCGAACTCAAAGTCCTTCCACTTCTGGTATGCCTCGCGTATCTCCCAAGGGCTGAAAACAGGTGTGTTTCTCAGGAATGCCCTGTTTTTCCTGCCCTTCATTGAGCGGGAGTCTATCTCTATGTGCTGAGCTGCCTGGTCCTTGATTTCCAAGGGAGGATTAAGAAATCCTTGTATGAAGCCCTTCCTGTTTATTACAACGCTCTGGATTGAGTATCTTCCAACAGGAGAGCGGTAGGCAAAGGCAACATACTTTTTTGAGGGGTCCATCAGCTCAAGAGCTGACTTCACAAGCCTTGCAGGAGTTACCCTGTACGCCCTGAAGAACTGCTCTGTGTTGTCCGCAGGAATGCTGCTCTTTTTTCTTTTGGCGGATTCCTGCTTTATCTTTTGAAGCGCCCTTTCGGAATGGAGCAGGATGTGCTCCAGCGAGGGGAAAGAGCGTGCCTTCTCATCCACGACGTCGCTAC
>CAYVGP010000137.1:0-3229 GCA_964451135.1 uncultured Methanosarcinales archaeon | reverse complement strand
GGGGAGTCTTCACTTATCCCGCATTGAAGGACAAGCCGTCGGGGAAGCTGCGCCTGCTTTTTGAGGCAAACCCGATGGCTCTTATAGCTGAGGAGGCTGGCGGCTGGGCCTCTGATGGGTTTGTGAGGATCAGGGACAAGAAGCCGCAGACAATCGCTGACAGGACTCCCCTCTACATAGGAGCGAAAGAGGCTGTCCAGCTAATAGAAAGGGTGAACAAGGGGGAAAAGCCCTGATTTTCATCAGGAAAAAAGCAGAGGTGAAAAAATGAAGAAGATTACAAAGGAAGATGTTTTTGTTCCAGGAGACGTGCCTCCTGAGATGAGGGATGAGTATGTGAAGAACTTTCTGCAAGCAACCAAGTCAACAGGCCGCCTTATGCTTTTTGCAGGCGACCAGAAGATTGAGCACCTGAACGACGACTTCTTCGGGGAAACAGACATAGGCACTATTCCAAGCGACGACAACGAGCCTGAGCACCTGTTCAGGATTGCGAGCAAGGGCACAATAGGCATCTTTGCAGCCCAGCTCGGCCTGATATCCCAGTTCGGCAGGGACTACCCTGATGTGCCTTACCTTGTCAAGCTGAACTCAAAGACGCACCTTGTCAAGACAGCCCAGAAAGACCCCCTCTCAAACCAGCTCTGGGATGTTGAGCAGGTCGCTGAGTTCAAGAAGAACACAGGCCTCAACATTCTCGCAGTCGGCTACACTGTTTACCTCGGCTCTGAGTTTGAGCACATAATGCTTTCGCAGGCAGCCCAGGTAATAAACAAGGCCCACAGGAACGGCCTCCTTGTGGTGCTCTGGATGTACCCGAGGGGCAAGGCAGTGAAGGACGAGAAAGACCCCCATCTCATTGCGGGGGCCGCTGGCGTGGCTTCTTGCCTCGGAGCAGACTTTGTGAAGGTCAACTACCCGAAGAAGGAGGGGGAGAAGAGAGAGGAGATATTCAAGGAGGCAATCCTGGCTGCAGGAAAGACAAGAGTAATCTGCTCAGGGGGCTCCTCAATGAAGCCGGAGGACTTCCTTGACCAGCTGCACAAGCAGATACACGTTTCAGGAGCTTCGGGAAACGCCACAGGAAGAAACATCCACCAAAAGCCACTTGACGAGGCAGTGAGGATGTGCAACGCGATAAGCGCAATAACCCTTGCAGACAAGGACGCTGATTTCGCAGTCAAAGTGTTCAGGGGGGAGGAGAGCTTCTCCCTTGATTAAGCCAGAAAAACAGGAGGCGATAGCAATGGTTTACCGCGTGGGAATTGTGGGATACGGAACAATAGGCAAGAGAGTTGCGGATGCGGTTATGAAGCAGGACGACATGGAGCTTGTCGGGGTGACAGCTAACACCTACAACTTCAAGATTGACGCAGCTGTGAAAAAGGGCATAAAAATATTCCTTCTCGGGGAAAACAGGGAGGACTTTGAGAAGAACAGCATTCCTGTGGAGGGAACAATCCATGACCTCCTGAAGAATGTTGATGTCATCGTTGACTGCAGCCCCAAGCCGCACGGCAAGGAAAACAGGGACAAGTACTACAAGCCGGCAGGGGTCAAGGCCATATTCCAGGGGGGTGAGAAAAAGGACGTAGGGGAGTGCTCCTTCACTGCCCAGGCAAACTACGAGGAGGCCCTGAACAAGCAGTTTGTCAGGGTTGTTTCCTGCAACACCACCGGCCTTGCCAGGACCCTGAACGCTCTCCACAGGTCTTTCGGGGTGGACAGGGCAAGGGCAACACTGATAAGGAGGGCCACAGACCCTGCGGAGATCAGGGCAGGGCCTGTCAATGCAATCGTGCCGAGCCTTGAGCTGCCGAGCCACCACGGCCCTGATGTCAGGACAGTGATAAAGGACATTGAGGTGTTTTCCACAGCAGTTGTTGTGCCCACCACGCTGATGCACCTCCACGTCTTGTCGGTCAAGCTCAAGCGGAGCGTGACTCCTGAGGAAGTTAAGGAAGTATTTAGTAAGACTGCCAGGGTGAGGTTCGTCAAGGCAGGTGCGAAAATAAGCTCTACTGCGCAGATAATGGAGTACGCAAAAGACCTGGGGCTTCCGAGGGGAGACATGATGGACATCTGCCTCTGGGACGAGGGCATCGGTGTCTATGACGACGAGCTCTTCTTCTTTCAGGCAGTTCACCAGGAGTCGGACGTCGTGCCTGAGAACATAGACGCCATCAGGGCTGTTATGGGCTTCAAGGACAAGAAGGAGAGCATCACAAAGACGAACAGGAGCCTCGGCCTCAAAAACGGCACTGACTTTGAGTACTGAACATTACTTTTTGTTTCTTTTCTTGGTTTTCTTGTTTTTTTCAGCAAGCTCCTTTGCCAGCATCGCGGCCCCCAGAATGCCTGCCCTGTTGGCAAGCCTTCTCTTAACTATCGGGCAGGGCCTGAACATGCTTCTCTTTTTGACCGTTTCCTTCATCTTCTTGGAGAAAAAGTTCCACGCATTCGCTATGTTCCCCCCTATGATTATTATGTCAGGGTCAAATGTGTGCAGGATGTCAGTGAGCGCAACCCCGAGGTAGAATCCCTCCTGCTCCCATATCCTCAATGCCTCCTTGTTTCCTCTTTTTGCAAGCTCAAAAAGGTCCTTTGGGGTTCTGCACCCCAGTTTTTTCGCCTTTCTAAGCACCCCTCTCAGGGAAACGTACTCCTCAAGCTCCCCCCTGCTTCCGTGGTTGCCTTTCAGCCCCCTGTAGGAGATTGAGACATGGCCGAGCTCCCCTGCATTGCCTCTCCCTCTGTAAATCCTGCCGCCAATGATGACCGCGCCGCCCATCCCTGTTCCGATTGTGAGCCCTACAACGTTCCTGTGCCCCTTTCCTGCGCCGAAGAGCGTTTCCCCGTAGATGTAGGCGTTCGCGTCGTTCTCAAGCGCAACAGGGAGCCCGAACCTCTTCCTTACTATGCTCCGCAGCGCAACATTCTGAAGAGGGATGTTGGGGGTGTTTAGTATTTTTCCCTTTTTCAAGTCAAGGGGCCCGGGGCACCCTATTCCTATCGCAGCCGTCTTTTCGCTCGCAACCCTGCCAATAACTTTGAGTATGTTCTCAACAACCCGCTTTGTGCCCATCTGGGACTCGGTGGGGTGCTCAACCCTTCTCAGAATTCTCCCGCCAAAGCTCACCTCCCCTGCCTTCAGCCCTGTTGCCCCGATGTCAAGCCCCACAAGTGTTCTCATGCACTCTTCTTAAGCGCGCTTCTATAAATAGTTTGC
>CAYVGP010000136.1:0-3243 GCA_964451135.1 uncultured Methanosarcinales archaeon | reverse complement strand
TCTCATCCGGGGGTACCGACCTGACTGAGAATTAAATCAAAACATTTATAAACACCAAAAAAAATAATCACAATAATAATGCAACAATTGTCAAAATTTTCGCTCAGGGCAATAGGTTACCTTGTGAGGCACTTTGACGAGCCGCAGACAGTCAGGCAGATAGCGATGAAGATCGGGATAAGCCCTCCTTCTCTTGCAAAGGGGTTCAAGGAGCTTGAGGAGTCAGGAATAGTTTCCGGCAAGAGGTTCGGCACAGGCATTCTTTACTGCCTCAACCTCCAAAACCCCGTGGCAAGGCACCTCGCAGCTGCTTCTGTGCTGTCAACAAGCATTCCTGAGGAGCTGAGAGAGATAGCCAAGAGAGCCAAGGCAGTCATAAGGAAGGGGGACGAACTCCTCATTGTTGATGAGAGCCACCACGAATACAGGAGCGAGAAATACAAAACAAAGAAGACAAGCCCTGATGAGTTCAGGGCAGGGCTGATAAAAAGGGACAACGAAATCATCGCTTTTATCAGGGAGGGAGAGCTTCTCTCAGGAGAAGAGCTTTTCCTGGACGCAATAGACAAGGCAATGATAAGGTTTTAAGATGGCAAAGCAAGCAAGACTCGGAATCGCGCTGCTTCTCCTTCTTGCAGCCGTGCCCCTCGCCTTCGGCGAGATAAGGATAGGGGACAGCATTTCATACGCAGGAACATCACTAATGGACAACTTCAACAACTTTGTTCTTTCCGGCTATTACAGCTACCAGAAGGCGATTGACTTCACCCTGCTGTTCTTCCTCTTCTTCTCCGCGATAATGATAGGGCTTAAGGCGTGGATACAGGAGAGCAACAGGCAGGTGACAGTGATTGCTGTGATAATCGCCCTGATGTCCGCGCTTTCAATCGTGATAGGCACTGACTTCACCATTGTGTGGCTCCTGCCCTACGCACAGGCCCTCGGGATCCTGATACTCGTAATAGTCGTCTATTCCCTTCTTGTGAAGGCAGGGATGAAGAGCAAGTTCCTCGCATTCATATTGGCGCTGCTCATAGTTTTTGCTGTGTTCTACCTCATGGGGATCTTCACCAGCAGCACTTTCAGGACAGGAAGCTTCTCTGACCAGGTAAGCTCAATATTCGGCTCCGGCTTCAGCCTTGGAGGCGGAGGGGGCAAGGTAACGAGAGGAGGGGAGGGAAAAATCCCGAAAACAACTCTCTGCGAAAAGAAGCTCCCCGGTGTTTTCGGAAAGAACAGCGCGGGATTGCAGGAAAGCGGAGAAATGAACGACTTCGCAAGGAACTGCATAGGCCCCCTGTCTGTTGTTGCCTACATGAGCGATGATGAGAACCCGAACTACCCTGACGGAAAGCTTGACGAGGCAAGGGCGAATGAAGTTGCGAATGTGCTGAAAGCAACCCTCGCATCAAAGACAAGAATAAGCGCGAGAGGAGGGGGGAAGACGTGGAGGTTCTCTCCCGGCGGGAAAAAGCCCCCCGCCCCGGGAGAGGCGGACTACGCCGCGAACAGGGGGGTTGAGCTAAGGTGCGAGTGCTCTGAGGAAAGCGTTGACACAGAAACATGGGAGGACAAGTTCGCCCCCAAGACGTGCCAGGAGCTTGTCAAGCCTGATATCTACAATTACATCTACGACTTCCTCCAGCAGGGAAAGAAGCTCAAGGAAAGGGCCAAGGGAGCCCCTCCGGAGCTGAAGGACCCGATCGCGGAGTACGAAGAGAAGATGAAGACGTGCAAGGAGATGCTTGACAAAAAGAAGGACAACGTGAGGGCAAGGGAGTACTACCAGAAGGCCCTCCTGAACTTCCGGGCAATGGCGGGCAAGGCATACTTTGACGTTGAGGAGTACGGCAAGGCGCACAGCGAGTTCAGCAAGATACTCAGCGACCCTGACGCCTTGGAGGAAACAAAGCAAAAGGCGATCAACGCCTGGTACCGCCTGCTTCTTGAAAAGTACAAGAGCGAGATTGAGAGCATACTCGCGCTTCCCAAAACCAGACCCACAGAGAAGATGGCGCAGATATCCAAGCTCAAAAAGGTGAGGGAGCACGTCAAGGAGGCAGAGGAGGCGTGGGCGGACAGCAGGCTCGCTGAATACAGGCCTGTGCCCAAGGACGACTGGAGCGAGCTGAACAAGGAATACGCCAAATACCTCGCACCCCAAGAAACACAGCCAAACACCGGGAAAAAGAAATGAGAAAAAAAATAATGCTGTGGACTCTTGCACTGCTTCTCCTTGCGGGCTTTGCCTACGCAGCAGACCTCAACTACAACTCCCTGCAATCAAAGGACTTTGACAATGCAATAAAGAAGGCTGACGACAGCATCATAAGCCTCTTTAAAAGTTTATACGGGCAGGACCCCGCAGCTGCAAAGAGGTTCTACGAGGGAGAGGGGTTTGAGGAAATCTTCGGCAAGAAATGGGAGGACTTTGTGAAGGAGGAGCTGGGGGAGACTCCCAGTGTTTTGAAGATAGAAAAATGGGAAAACACTGTAGCTCTTGGCATCGGGGAAACAGAGAAAGAGATAGGGCCGTTTGCGATAAGCGGTGCGCAGGGAGATGTTAAGGTTGAGTGGGGAGAAGAGCAGGAGGGAGTGGAACTGAATGCTGAGAAGAATGATAAGGGGGAGTGGGTGCTTAAGGGAAAGGTGACGGAGAAGGCCGCAGGAAAGACAGCGAAGTTCAAACTCAGCGACGGCGTAAGCAAATCAGAAGAGTACACCCTGAGCGTGACAAAGGAGGAAACGCCCAAAACCCCTGAAGAAAAAGGGAAGAAAGGATGGACTGACAAATGGTGGATTATTTTTGCGATAGTTGCTTTAATTTCCCTGCTTAAATTTGGGCCGAAAGTTTTTAGAAAATTTAGGAGAGAAGAACCTGAAGCAGAAGAACCAGAAGAAGAAACGCATGAAGAAGAAACCGAGGAAAACAAGGATGAGAGAGAGCTTAATAAGCTGATAAATGAGGCAGATGGCTTGCGCGCAGCAATAAAGGTTTTGATTGAAGCAAAGAAGGATTTTCTGAAAAAACTTTATTCTCAAAATAACATTGATGAAAAAAAGAAAAGAATAGTTGAAGCAGTAAAGCTAATCATAGGAGATAAGGTTAAGATAGATTCAAATGAATATAAACTGGAAAATATTGAGGATATTCATAATTTCTTCAAAACAATACATGAGGAAACCTTCTATGAGTTAATCAGACGGAACTCGGATGCAATTATTGCCAATAATATAGAAAAG
>CAYVGP010000135.1:0-3306 GCA_964451135.1 uncultured Methanosarcinales archaeon | reverse complement strand
CTATGTGCCCTGCCCCGATGACTCCAAGAGTTTTTCCTTTAAGGTCAAAGCCCCTCAGGCCCTTTATTGAGAAGTCCCCCCTCAGGGTATTGACGTATGCCTTGTGAACGTTCCTTGAAAGAGAAAGTATCAGAGCGAAGGTGTGCTCTGCCACTGTGTTCTCGCCGTAATAAGGGACGTTGCTCACTGTTATTCCCCTTTTTGAGCACGCCTCAAGGCTGATGTGGTCAAAGCCGGTGGAGCGCGTTGCAATGAACGAGAGCTTAGGAAGCTTCCTGAGCACCCTGTCGTCAACCTTGGAGTAGATGAACACAGAAACAATGCCTGCTTTCCTGGCTTTCTCTGCTGTTTTTTCTGTGAGGGGCTCCTTGAAAAAGAGAATGTTGTGCCCCCTGAACGCCCTTCTGAGAGGGCTCCTCTCCCACTTCTCAACCTCAAAGAAGGCAATAGTGCTTTTCATTCATTCTCCTCCTTCTTCCCTGACATATCAACGAGCTCAATTCCCAGCTTGGATGCCAGCTTCTTTATCCTCTCATCCCTGTAGAACTCCCCGAAATAAATCTTTTTTATCCCTGCGTTCGCAATCATCTTGAAGCAGTTGTAGCAGGGGCTTGCTGTGACGTAAATCTCAGCGTTCTCAATAGAGACCCCGTTCTTGGCTGCCTGCACAATCGCGTTTGCCTCTGCGTGGATGGTCCTGACGCAGTGCCCGTTCTCCATCTCATGGCCGACCTCGGAGCAGTGCGGCAATCCCCTGATGCTTCCGTTGTATCCTGTTGAGAGTATTGTCTTGTCCCTCACTATGACAGCCCCGACGTGCTTCCTGTCGCACGTGGACCTTGACGCAACCTCCTTGGCAATGTTCATGAAGTACCTCTGCCACGTAACCCTTTCTCCCATGCAATCACCCGTTTCCCTCCTTCTTCCGCGTTCTTTTTATGCTTTTTTGTTTTCAGCAGCAGCAAGAACCTCGTCAACTTTCCTGCGAAGCTCTTCCAGGGTGCCTGAGTTGTATATGACGAAGTCAGCCATCTCAAAGCACCTGTCAAGCTGCTGCTCCTTCTCGTTCCCCGAGTTCTCCCTTCTTTCAAGCTCCAGAAACTCCTCAAGCGTGTCAGCGTTCTCAGCCCTCCCCCTTTTCTTC
This sequence comes from uncultured Methanosarcinales archaeon, assembly GCA_964451135.1. Lineage (GTDB taxonomy): Archaea > Nanobdellota > Nanobdellia > Woesearchaeales > JAADFO01 > CAYVGP01. The sequence continues at coordinate 2,162 of CAYVGP010000135.1, read as the reverse complement.
GCCCGCTCAAACCTGAGCTTTGCAGGGGCATCAACGCCTATGAGGAAGAACCCCCTTTCCTTCCTGAGCTCAGCGACCTCGCTGGGGTTCCTTATGCTGTCAACAACATCCCTGCCACTGAGCTTTTTCCTTGTCATCTGCGCGAGGACAGCAGGGCCGTGCCTCTCCCTGAGCTCGTTGCCAAGCTGTATCAGGTTCTCCCTTGAGTGAGGAAGCCCCCTTCTTGTTGCTTCGTCCCTTATGGCGTCAGAAAGAGAGTGGTAGGCAAAGCCCTTTGAGGCAAGGTATTTCGCTATTTCCGTCTTTCCCGACGCGTTCTTTCCGGTGAGGCCGAGTATCATCAAAAAAGTGCTATGCCCCAACATTATATAATTTTTGCTCAATTCTGCCTCAAAAACTTTGCTCAGAGTGTGATATGGAAAGTTGTGGAGTGGGAAGAGCAGGGTGCGAAGGGTGTTAGTCTCAAGCGTCTTCAAGGACTAAAAGCAGAAGAATTTTTTAAGAAAGATTTAAAAACTTAAGACCTTTGAAAGACATAAAAATGAAGATATTGAGTTTATTACAGCTGATTTTTGAAATAATTGTAGGAGTTGGCTACGTCATTGGATTGTTTCCGTTTGGTTACCTGGTTGCGATGTGGTGGGTTATACCGTTGACCATCGTAAATATGGTGTTCGCAATTATTTCTAAAAATAAAACCTTGCCTTTAACTATAACAAACGTTGTTATGGCTTGGGTAAGTCTAATACCAGTCATAGGATTCGCATCGAGAATAGTAGGATTGATTATGTCTATTTTATCCGCAATTAAAGTTGGCAAGGATTTGGAATGATTCTTTAATTTTTATCTGAAAATAAATCTTCGGAATCCTTTTACTTTGCGAAAAACATTCTCTCATGTGTAGTCCAGGAGAAGCCTCTGTTCCCTGCTCCTTCCTGAGACAAGCACTTCGTCATCCAGGCTTCCCTCCCTGTAAACAGTTATTCCCTTGACTCCCATCTCGTAGGCGAAGAGGATTATCTTTTTCACGTCGTTGACAGTGGCGTTCTTAGGAAGATTGACTGTCTTTGCAACTGCGTTCTGCACGTGCCTCTGGAAAACCGCCTGCATCCTGACGTGCCATTCCGGGTCTATGTCCCTTGCAACAGGCCAGCACCTCTTTATCCATTCAGGGACTCCATCTATCATGCGGAGGGAGCCGTAGTGAATGAGCTTCTCCCTCATCTCGCTGCTCCACAGCCCCTCCTTTCTCAACGCCCCCACAAGCCCCTTGTTGACCACCTGAACCACTCTTCCCTTTCCAAGGCGCTGCTCGTACGCAATTGAGAAGAAGGGCTCTATGCTTGCGGATGCGCCTGCTATGATGCTTGTTGTTCCTGTGGGGCTTATGGCAAGCCGTGTCGCGTTTCTCAGCCTTATGTGCCTTCCCTTGAAGAACCTTGAAGACCTGCAGTAGATGCTTTTTCGCCAGTTCGGAAAGTGCCCCTTCTCAGAGGCAAGCTTTGCGCTCTCATCATCGGCAACGGACTCTATGAAGCTTATGACCTCCTCTGCCTTGCCCAGCCCCTCTTCGCTGTCGTAGGGAACCCTCAAAGCTGCAAGCATCTCTGCAAGCCCCATCACCCCCAGCCCTATCTTCCTGTTCTTCCTCACCACCCTCTCTGTTTCCTCCAGAGGGTATGCGCACACCTCAATCACATCGTCAAGAAAGCGGACAGCAACTCTAACTGTTTTTTCAAGGGAGTCCCAGTCTATCCTCCTGCTCCTGACAAACGCGGAGAGGTTGACAGAGCCGAGGTTTGCGGCCTCGTAGTCAAGGAGCGCGACGTCTGCGCAGGAGTCTGTTGCCCTAAGAGGCCCTTCGTGGGGGGTGGGGTTGTCGCTGTTTATCCTGTCAATGAAGAGGACCCCGGGGTCGCCGCAGGCATGGGCTGCCCTTGCCAGCTCCCCAAATATCCTTGCAGCAGGAACCTCTCTCTCAACCCTTCCTGTTCTGGGATTTCGCAGCTTCACTCTCCCCTTTTTCCTGAGCTGTGTCATGAACTCCTCTGTCAATGCAACAGAAACGTTGAAGTTTCTGAGTTCCTTTCTGTCCTTTTTTGCCTCTATGAAGCTGAATATGTCGGGGTGGTCAACCCTGAGAATGCCCATGTTCGCGCCCC
>CAYVGP010000134.1:0-3307 GCA_964451135.1 uncultured Methanosarcinales archaeon | reverse complement strand
AACGTCCGGTTTTCTGGCAATTCTCACGGAAGCTTGTGCTCATGGGGCAAAAGGATTTCTCAGAACCAGCAACTGAAGAATTTTGTGCAACAGGAGAAGCACCGAGTCCTGTGTTCTTTGAGTTTGCCCAGAAAAAACTTTATTTACACGCATGCTTTTGTTGGCCTATGGATTAATGCTACTTAACATAACTTTTTATTGCTTCAATGAGGGACTCGTATTCTGGTTTTTTGACCAATGAGACTGCGAATCCTCTCTCGGACGCTATTTCGTTAAGGTTTTTCAGGGATTCCCTGTTTGTCATTCCTGTGTAGACGATTATGTTGAAGTTAATGTTGTTTTCTTTCATGTAGTCAAGAAGATTTCTCACTCTTTCTCCGCTGTACCCTGCGTTTGTTATCACTACATCCGGATTGAGTCCTTTTAGTTCGTCAAGGGACTCAACAGGCACTGCCCTGAGTTCTTCAGGGAAGTCTTTTTCGTACTCCCTGAGATCAGTTATGTATTCAGCCAGGGTGTTTCTCAGCACTTCGTCTGACTCGTACACAGCTATTGTTTTTTTCGGGGTCATGCTGAAGAAGGAAACAAACCTGCTTTATAAATGTTTCGTCATTTCTTAGTGGTTAATCTTTCTCATGGCTCTTTTTATGCTTTCGATGCCTTTGCTTCGGGAAAGCTCCTGCCTCACTCTTGCAGCCCCCTCAAACCCCCTGGCAAAAGAAATCGCCTGCCTCTTTATTGCTGCGAAGCCAACGGAGTGCTTCTCAGCAAGAGAAAGGTAGTCAAAGAACTGCTCTGCAGGGCTTTTCGTTTCGTATTCTCCTTTTTTGAGGTACTGGTTAATCTGGGAAAAAATGTAGGGGTTGCCTATTGCCCCCCTGCCAACCATAACAGCGTCAACGCCCGAGAACTCCATCTTCTCTTTGAAGTCTTCGGGAGAAAAAACATCGCCGTTTCCTATGACAGGTATTGACACCGCTTCCTTGACTTTCTTTATTATTTCCCAGTCAGCTTTCCCGGAGAAGCCCTGGCTCTGGGTCCTGCCGTGAACAGTCACAGCAGCGGCCCCTGCCTCCTCAGCCATCACCGCAACATCAACAGCGTTGATTCTTTCCTTGTTTATTCCCGCCCTTATCTTGAGAGTCACCGGCTTTGATACAGCGTCAGCAAGGGCTCTGACAAGCTCGGCTATTCTCTCAGGGCTTGCGAGCAGGGCGCTGCCCGCCCCCGCCCTTATAACCTTCCATGCCGGGCACCCGCAGTTAATGTCAACAACGTCAAATCTCTCCCCAACAGCCCTTGCAGCAGCGACCACCTCCTCAACGCTGTTGCCGAACAGCTGCACGCCAACAGGCTTCTCAGAAGGGTCAACCCTCAGAAGCCCCATGCTCTTCTTGTTGGCCCTCACCACCGCGGAGCTGCTCACGAACTCTGTGAAGGTCATGCCTGCGCCGTATCTCTTCGCAAGGGCCCTGAAAGCAGCGTTTGTAATGCCAGACATGGGGCTCAGTATTGCGGGAGAGCTGAGCTCAGGGAATTTCTTCATGAGGCAGAGAAACCTGTTTCAGTTTAAAACCCTTTCCGGCTTGTTTTTTGGTTTTTAACTGGGCAGGGAGTTTCTTCAAAAAAATGTTTCCAACGCTTCTTAACGAACTCAAGAACCCTGCGCCCTCTTACTCCAGGCATTTCAAAAATTCTTTGGCAGCATCTCCGTACTCAGCCAGCTTGTGCTTCTTGAATTTTTCCTTGAATAGTTTGTGCAAATACTTAAAGAATTTAGCGTAGTCCTCTTGTTTGAGTTTTTTTATGTGACGTTTCAATGTTGGAAAGCTAACGAAACCTACCATTTGCGAGGTGAGCTGAGGTCTGTATTCGCTGAAATATTCAATGAATCCTATGATGTATCCCCACTCATAGGGCTTTTCAGCAGGACTTTTTTTGATTAGCACATTATTTATATTTTGCTCGGCAAAGTGAAGGGGAGACAAATGAGATTTGTCCTTCTCTATTTTGGCGAAATTCCTTCCATTCTCAATTCCGAATTCGAATTCTTCAATATCCTCTTTGCTTAAAATAGGTTTCAAGGACTCAATTATCTTGCGGATGCTCATTTTTAATTGATTCTCAAATCTCAAATGCAAAAGACTGCGCCATTTTGCACTTGGACTTCCAGTCTTCCACAAAACATGTTTAAAAGTTTTTCTAATTTTTAAGCAGCTGAGCAGCCATCGCCCACAAACAGTAGGCGCGTGACTCCATTTTTGAGTAACAAATTTAAATGGCGGCGTTCTTCCTGTGGAAATGAACCCCTTTGATGAGATTCTCACCATGAAGGAGATGAGGGAGTTGGTTTGCGGGAGAAAGAACAATGTTTCTGAAGATAAGAAGGCGCTTTTTGTTCCTGAAACATCTGATTTTGTTGCCAGAGAGGTCCTAGGGGAGAGCCTCGTCCACCAGCTGCTTGAAAGATTCTATCTTCCGGAAGAGCAAAGAAGAAAGTTTGCCGCAATTCTGAATGGGCATGAAGAGGGGTTGGCGCAAAAAATACTTTCCGCAAGCAGGGGAGAGATTGATTCCTCGGCGGGTTATGTGGCAGCAATGGAGTCTCCGGAAAACGCGCAGAGGGCAAGAGGAGGAGAGCTTTACCACGCTGCTGTTATTCTCGGCGGGAGCTACGGCGAGGCGAGGTACGCGGAGTTCTACGTGCTTCTGCCCGCAGAATCAAACAGGTCCAGAAGCGTGAATGTGGGGAACGTGCTTGGCGCTGCGGAGCTTGCTTTGGAATTGTCCTCAAAAAGCGAACATCCGGACAATGTTTCGGAAGGAATAAGGAGCTTCTACAAGGATAAGGGCGCGAGCGGGCTCGGGATAAGCGCGGGAAGCTTCTTCAACGCGATGGGGGACTACACAGCAGGGTTTGAGGAGCTCTTTTCCCTTCGCGCGCTGGCAAGAAAACGCAAAGCAGGCAGGAGCAGCCTGCTTCTCCCAACCCGGTCTTTGGCGAAACTCATCACAGCCTCAGAGCTTGCAGCCAAAGAGGAAGAATTCATGGACTTCGCAGGAGACGACGCTGCTGTTGTGGAGGCAGCGGGCAGGATTTCTCCGCCAGGCTATTTTAAGGATTTTGCAGTTTCAGCAGGAGACGTTTTCTACTGCTCATACTTCAACCATGACTGACTTTTGTTGCCCGGCCTGCCTTGATTGAGCGTGTTTGTTGTAAAAACGCGCATTTCCCAATCAACTTTTTTCATGCGCGCTAATTGCCACCGCAACCCTTTTATTTGTCCGCTCTTTGCTCTGCCCATGG
>CAYVGP010000133.1:0-3311 GCA_964451135.1 uncultured Methanosarcinales archaeon | reverse complement strand
CGTCACGATCGGCAGCAGGAAGTTCTCCTCGAGCATCCGCACGCGCGCCCGGTAGTCCTTCTTTTTCTAGTTCCTTAGTGTACCTGATAACAGAAGGAAGGGGAAGCCCAGTGGCTCTCTCAATCCCCCTCACCCTAAGCCTTGCCGTAGGGTTTTGCAAAAAATATTCCTTAATCCTCTGTTTGATATTTTTCCGTATCATTTGATAACACAAATTATCAATTGATATTTAAAGTTATCGATTCGCTGGACAACAGCAATAAAGCCCGCGCTTTTCAATAATTTTAAAAACAGGAACCAATCACTCTGGGATGCGCGTCGGTGGTCTAACGGCTATGATTACGGCCTTCCAAGCCGTCGATCCGGGTTCGAATCCCGGCCGACGCATACAAAGTTTTTACAAAAAACTTTGATCAAAAAGAAGTGCGGCGCAAGGCCGCACACCACCACACAAAACACATCATTACAACGTAGGCTTGATGCGTTAGCATCAACCTACTTCGGGTTGATAAGGGTGAAACCCTTATGTGGGAACCCTCCAGGCCCATCTTTTACGAACAACCTTTTTAAGAAAAATGTTGATGAAAAACAAGTGCAGCGTAAAGCTGCACGCGTTCAAGACAACAACCATCAACACTCATGTGGGCTTGGGCGTTGAAAACGCACAACCTACCTCGGGTTGATAAGGGCAACCTTTTTAAGAAAAACTGCAAAGCAACGGAGTTGCTTGCGCCCCGGCAAGCTGCGCTTGCTCGTGGGTTGATGAAAAACAAGTGCGGCGCAAGGCCGCACACCACAAGACAAATACCGCAACAAGAAACTCGCTTCACATTTAACTAACCAAAGGGGTTCTGAAAATGGACATAATAAGAGAACTTCCCGGAATCATAGGCCTGCTCGTAGTGCTGGCAGCATTCTTCCTTGAGTCATCCGGAAGGCTGCCTGAAGACAAGAAGGCCTACAACTGGCTGTTTCTAATCGGCTCCTTGTTTCTCGCATTGTACGCTGTGATAATCAACTCAGCGATATTCATAGTTCTCAACACAGCGGCAATACTCATAGCAGCAAACCAGCTTCGGAAAAGCAGATAGCCACTAATTTATTCTTGGATTGGAGAAATACGCAAAGGCATATAAATGAAAAACCCCTCATGGGTGCGAAGAAGAGGCGATGAGGGGCACAAGAAGCGCAAAGAGCGCGCCCGGAAGCAAGCAGCGACTTAATATTTTCCGCTAAATAAAAGCAGAGCATCAAAGCCAGCCAATGAAACAAAAAAACACCGGGAAAAAGACAGGGAAGAAGAGAGTGGTTGTATTCTGCGCCCACAACGACGACAACATAATAGGCGCAGGCGGCACAATAGCAAAGTACCACGACGATGGAAAGGAAATAGTCACAGTCATATTTTCCTACGGAGAGGGCAGCCACCCGTGGTTCAAGAAAAAGGTTACTGTGGCTATGAGGATGGCTGAGAGCGAGGAAGCAGCCAAGATACTGGGCGAGAAGCTTACGTATCTGGGCCTGAAGGACGGGGCACTGAGCAAGGAAATAAGGGAAAAGGGCGTGGCTGAGAAGATAGGAAAAATAATATCCAGACACAGGCCGGAGAAGATATTCACCCACTCAGAGGACGACCCGCACCCGGACCACAGGGCAGTGAACAAGGCAGTGCTTGAGGCAGTTGAAATGGCGGGATACAGGGGGCCTGTCTACACCTTCCCTGTGTGGAACATTGTGTCTCTGAAGGAAAGGGGCCACCCGAAGCTGTACGTGGACATAACAGAGACTTTCAAAAGAAAGATTGCTGCACTGAGAGCGCACAAGAGCCAGAAACTGGCAATATACACCCTCTCGTGGAGCGTCTATATGAGAGCGTTCCTCAACGGGCTTCAGGCAGAGAGCAGATACGCAGAGGTGTTCTACAAGGTAAGATGAGCAGGGCTGAAACAAGGAAGGGCAGGAAGGAGCAAGGCGCCAAGCATCCTGGCGAGGGCAAGGTCAGGAGCGTGAGGAGGAAGAAACTGCTCATAGCCACAGATGCATACATACCGAGATGGGACGGCATCGCGAGGTACCTTGCGGAGATAATCCCCAGAATAAAGAACAACTATGACATATCAGTTGTTGCTCCTCTGTTCCCGGGATACGAGGGTTACGCGGACAACGAGGCAGGGGTGAGGGTTAAGAGGATTAGTTCTTACACGTTCAGGTTCGGCGACTACCATCCCCCGAAGTTCAGCTACAGGACAGTTGAGGAGGAGGTAAGGAAAGCAGACCTTGTGTGGACCCATGCGATAATGCCTATCGGAATGTGCGGAATCCTTGCTGCAAGAAAGCACGGAAAGCCGGTCATAGCAACCATCCACTCCCTTGAGTGGGAGCTGGCAATGAACAGCCTCTCAAGAAGGAACCCCTTCAGGCCAATAGCCAAGCCAATATCAAAGCTGGCGTCAAGGCACTTCTACAGCAAGTGCGACCTTCTCATGGTGCCTGACAGCGAGGTGGGGGAGAAGCTGCTGAGAAACAAGGTCTTCACAGAAAAGGCGGTTGTGAGGCTCGGAACCGACACAAAAAAGTTCAAGCCCGCAAAAGACAAGGAAGAGGCGAAGAGGAGAATAGGGCTGAGCCCTGAAAGCATCGTTGTCGGATATGTCGGCAGGGTGGGAAGGGAGAAAGACATTCCAACCCTGATAAGGGCGTTCAGAAGGCTGAGAACAGAGATAAGAAACGTGAAGCTGGTGGTAGTGGGGGACGGGGCAAAGGACCACGTGGGTATGGTTCTTGACCAGAGGGGCGCTCACTACTTCCCCAACCAGGACGACGTAGTGCCGTTTTATCAGGCGCTCGACATTTACGTGCTCCCCTCGCTCACAGAAACAACGAGCCTCTCAACAATGGAGGCGATGTCGTGCGGCGTTCCTGTTGTGACCACAAAGGTCGGGTATGTGAAGAGGTACGTGAAGGAGAAGGTCAACGGCCTATTCTTCCCCAAGCGCAACCCCCTCGTGCTCTCCCTCAAGCTGAAGTGGCTCATAAAGAACGAGGAAGCAAGGCTTGCAATGGGATTCCTCGCAAGAAAAGAGATAGAGGAGAACTACAGCTGGGAAAGAACCGTCTCATCAATAAAAAAGATACTCAACGATTTCCTGGCGTAGATGGCAACAGCATCAGGGAAGGTCATATCTTCAGGCTCACGACCTTGCTCATGCCGTGCTCGTCCATTGAGACCCCGTAGAGTGTGTCTGCTTCTGATATGACGCCGTCGTTGTGGGAGATTAGGATGTACTGGGACCTTTCGCTGTACTTCCTCA
>CAYVGP010000132.1:0-3335 GCA_964451135.1 uncultured Methanosarcinales archaeon | reverse complement strand
ATAATCAACAAGGCTGTTCTTGACTGAAAATGGCTCGCCCCAGCCCTTTCTTTCACCCAGTAAAATCCTTTTTCGGAAAAAACCATGCAGCAGCCATAAGACTCATTGCTGAGCAGGAGCAATGCGGGGAGGTCGTGGCGCTTGTGTCCCGCACATTTTCTGTCAGATGGCTTGATAAGCTCGCTCTTGCACTGAAGCCCTTGAAGCTCTCCCCGGTCGTGCTTGAGAGAACTTTCCCTGAGGCAGATGTTTTTTCAGTTTCGGAGACGATACGCAGGATTAAGGGAGCGGTGAGCAAGGGCAAAAGGGCGCTGTTTGTTTCTGCAGGAGGGGGCTCAACCCTTGACGCTGCAAAGCTTGCAACCTGCCTTGCTTTCTCAAAAAGCCCTGACAAGATCCTGGCGCAGGCATTTGAGAAAGGTGTTTTGCCAGCGCGCAAGTTTCCGCTTGTATGCATGCCAACAACATCCGGCTCAGGCTCTGAGATGACCTCAGCGTCCGTAATTTACCTGCCTGAGAAGGGGCTGAAGAAAAGCATCCACCATCCCCGCCTTTACCCTGAGTATGCAGTGGTTGACCCTGAGCTCTGCTTCACAATGCCGAGGGAAGTTGCGTTTGCCTCTGGCCTTGACGCACTTACCCACGCAATAGAGTCGTACGCGGGCAAAAGACAGAATCCTGCGGCTTCAGCCCTCGCACTGCAGGCAATAGTCTCAACATCCTCCTCACTCAAAGAGGCTGTTAATGGGGGCAGAAAGGCAAGAGAGGCAATGCACTACGCCGCCTCTCTGGCGGGAATCGCTATTTCACAGACAGGGTGCGGAATTGTCCACGCCCTTGCAAACCCCCTCGGGGCACTCACAAAAAAGCCCCACGGCATAATCAACTCAGTGCTTCTCCCATACGCAGTGGAAGCAAACGCCAAAAGGAGCAATAAGGCAAAAAAGAGATACCTTGAGATTTGCAGGGCGCTGTTTCCCAACAATAAAAGAATGAACACTGAGAACGCGTGGCTTCTGCTTGCCTCTTTTCTCAGAAAAATCTCAAAAGATTTAAATATGCCCTCGGATTTGGCACAGCTGGGCTTCACCGAAAACCACATATGCTTTGCGGCATCAAACTGCTACTCCGGCTCTTACTTCAACAACACACCAATGCTCTCAAGGCCGGAGATTAAGGCGCTGTTGAAGAAAGCTCTGGAAGGGCGTGAAATAAGGAGGGGTGAATAAGATAGTTCCTGAGGAAGAGATAAGGAAAAGGCTTAATGAGACCATAGACGAAACCTTTTTTTCTTTTGGAAAAAAAATAAAGGGAAAGGTGAGGGACAACTACCTAGTTGACGGCAGGAGAGTGATGGTTGCCACAGACAGGATTTCTGCGTTTGACAGGGTTCTCGGCACAATACCCCTGAAAGGCCAAGTCCTTAACCAGCTCGCAGTATTCTGGCTTGAGAAAACAAGGGACATATTCCCCAACCACCTCCTGGAGACCCCTGACCCCAATGTGTCGGTGGTGAGGGAGGCTGTCCCCCTCCCGGTGGAGGTTGTCGTGAGGGGATACATAACAGGCTCGCTTTGGAGGGCCTACGACTCCGGGCAGCGAAAGCTCTACGGCATTGAGTTCCCCGAAGGGCTCAGGATGAACCAGAGGTTTGACAAGCCGATAATCACTCCCACAACCAAGGAGGAGTACGGAAAGCACGACGAGCCCATATCCAGGGAGGAGATAATATCCCAAGGCCTTGTTTCAGAAGATGTTTACGAAGAGATAGAAAAGGCAGCTCTAAGCCTGTTTGAGTTCGGCTCGTCCCTGCTCAGGGAAAGGGGGCTCATACTCGTGGACACAAAGTACGAGTTCGGGCTCATAGAGGGAAAGCCGGTGCTTATAGACGAGATTCACACCCCTGACTCCTCAAGGTTCTGGTACATTGAGGAGTACGGGGAAAGGTTCTCAAAGGGAGAGCCCCCGAAAGCCCTTGACAAGGAATACGTGAGGAACTGGCTGAGGGCAAGAGGATTCTCAGGGGAGGGTTCTCCGCCCGAGTTGACTGAAGAAGTGAGGGTTTCAGCTGCCCAGCGCTACATCGAGGCGTTTGAGCTGATAACCGGCCAGGACTTTGTGCCAGGAGAGGTGCCTGTGCTGGAAAGAATCAAGAAGAACCTGAAAAAAGCGGGATTCATCAGGGAATAGGGGTGCAAAAATGGACGTGTTCAGCCTAATCAACCCAACTGACTTCAGGTACTACTCCCAGAACCCCGAGATTGTGGGGCTTCTTGAGCCCTACCTCTCGGAAAGAGCGATGATTAGCTACATGGCCAGGGTTGAGGCCGCCCTTACCGACACCCTTGCTGACTTCGGGCTGTGCCCGAGGAGCGCCGCAAGAGAGGTTGCCACGGCAAGCAAGAAGGTTAAGGCAGAGGATGTTTACAGGGAGGAGAAGAGGATAAAGCACAACGTGAGGGCTCTCGCAAACGAGATAAGAAAGAGAGTTTCAAAAAAGGCAAAACCCTTTGTTCACTTCACAGCAACAAGCCACGACATAATCTGCACAGCAGAGGCCCTTCGCTTCAAGGAGGCAGCTGAACGCGCAATAGTCCCCGCGCTGAAGGAGCTGGAGGGTGTTCTCATAAAGCTTGCCATGAGGGAAAGGGGCACTCTCCAGATAGGGAGGACGCACGGCCAGCACGCTGAGCCGATAACAGTGGGGTTTGCCCTTTCTGAGTACGTTTCCAGGCTAGGGACAAGGATACTTGCGCTTCAGCAGGCAGCAGCCAACCTGAGGGGTCAGCTCTCAGGAGCTGTCGGGGCATACAACGCAGCGAGCCTCTTCATAAAGGACCCGCTCAGGTTTGAAACCTCTTTCCTGAAAAAGCTCGGCCTAAAGCCGGCAACCCACTCAACCCAGATAACAGAGCCGGAATACATGGCTGACTTCATGCATGCTGCAACCTCGTGTTTTGGTGTGATGGCTTCCCTTGCTGACGACATGAGGCATTTGCAGAGAAGCGAGATTGGCGAGTTCAGGGAGGAGTTCTCCAAGCAGCAGGTCGGCTCATCAACAATGCCCCACAAGCGAAACCCGATAAGCTTTGAGAACGTCAAGAGCCTCTGGAAGGCGTTCATGCCGAGGATGGTCAGTGTCTATGCTGACCAGCTGAGCGAGCACCAGAGAGACCTGACAAACTCCGCGTCCTCAAGGTACTATGCAGAAACCCTCGCAATACTCGTTGTTGCCGCAAAACGCCTTTCAAGGGCGATGAGCAGGGTGTCTGTAGACGCAGAGGCCCTGAAAAGAAACTTCGCCATGAGCAGGAAAATGGTGGCTGCAGAGCCAC
>CAYVGP010000131.1:0-3357 GCA_964451135.1 uncultured Methanosarcinales archaeon | reverse complement strand
GCCTCAATAGCCCAGGTCCACAGGGGAATCCTTAAAAGCGGAGAGGTTGTTGCTGTGAAGATTCAGAAGCCCCAGGCAGAGCGAATAATGCTGAGGGACCTGGACATAATACTCTTCATCGCCAGGCAGGTTAAGAGGCACTACTCCCTTAAGACCGTGGACCCTCTTGCAATAGCAGAGGAATTCAAGAAGTACAGCGAGGCAGAGCTTGACTTTGAGAGGGAGGGAAGAAACATAGCAATGTTCAGGAAGCATCACTACTCAAGGCGCAGCGTCTTAATCCCGAAGGTCTATGAGAAGCTCACCACCAAGAAGCTTCTTGTCATGGAGTACATGAAGGGAAGGAAGCTTTCTGACATCATAAATGACAGCACTTTCTCCAAGGAAAAGAAAAAGAGAATCGCCTCAATGCTGGTGAGGGCGATTCTTGAGCAGGTTTTTGTTCACGGCGTATTCCACGCAGACCCGCACCCCGGCAACCTGCTCTACAACAACGGAAAGATAGCTTTCCTTGATTTCGGAATAGTCGGCTTCTTTGACAATGAGACCAAGGAGCAGGCATTCTCGCTTTTCAGGGGAACCATCCTTGGGGATGTTGGAATGATATGCGACGCTCTCGCGGAGATGAACGTTGTCAGCGCCTCCACTGACATGAGGAAGCTCAAGGAGGACCTTACTTACGAGCTGGGAAAGTTCTACGACATAGGGCTGGCAAGGGTGAACTTCAAGGAAGCCTTCAACGCCACCCTGAAGGTCGCGAGGGAAAACGATGTGAGAATCCCCTCAAACCTTATTCTTCTTGGAAAATGCGTTATGACAACAGAGGGTGTTGCGAGGGAGCTCAACCCGGACTTCAACATAGTCAAGGAGGGAGCGCCATTCCTTGCAGACATCAGAAAGAGCAGGTTTTTTGCATCCTCTGTGAAGAGAAGCGTGGCCAAGTCTTTCTTTGAGATAAGAGAGTTTGTCACAAAGCTTCCAAGGCAGACGAGCGAGATGCTGCTGAGGGCGAGGGACGCGGATGTTCTCATCAGGTCAATTGAGCAGGACATAGAGCGCATGACAGGAGAAATAGACCGCTCATCCAACAGGATTGTGCTCGGCCTGCTCATAACAGCTTTCATGATAAGCTCTGCTCTGATGGCGAAGGTTCCCCAGCCGCAGATTAGTGGCATGCCTGCGCTGACTCTCGCAGGCCTTGCTGGCGCCGGCTTACTTCTTCTTGTGCTGGCTAAGTCGGTTCTGAGCGAATAATGAAAACAGGAGGTGGTTGGATTGAAGGCAGGTTTGAGAAAGGCGTTGGTTGTGGCTCTTGGGGCCGCTGCTGTGACTAAGAAGGAGATTGAGAAAAACGTGAAAGTCGCTGTAAAAGCAGGGAGAATAACTTCTGCCCAGGCAAAAAGGCTTATTGACAGGCTTTACAGGGAAGGGGAGAAGCAGAAGAAAGCCCTGAGGCGGATAATAGACAGGGAGCTTGACAGCGTGCTGGGCAAGCCAAAGGCCAAACAGGGCAAGAAGCCAAAGGCAAGGAAAGGGAAAAAGAAGAAATAGCTGCACCCGCTAATTTCCTGCCTTTCTTTTCTCGTATTCCCTGAAGAAGCTCTCAAAGTCTATCCACGTCTTTTTGTTGTAGGACTTTTTGGCAAGCAGGACCACTGTGCTGGGCTCGTGGTCAGATACTATCTCGTAATCAGGAAGCGCAGACTCGAGTTCCTCTGCAAACTTCCTGACGTCCTCGTGGCTGGGCATGTTCTCTTTCTTGAGGCGGTACCTGGAGGCGCCGACGAACATGTAGCCCTTGACCTCTATGAAGTCAGGATTTCCCAGCTCTATCAGCTCCTTGTAGCCCTCTATGTCAGTCATGTTGAGCCCCTTTATTGCCGTGAGGCGTATGACAGTCCTGCCCTCTTTTTTTGAAAGCTCCTCCAGGCTTTGGAGCATTCTCTCCCAGAAGTCCTCAAACAGGGGGTTGTCAACCTCTTTCAGCAGCTCCTTGTTCGGCGCGTCCACGCTCACGTAGAGCTGGGTTACTGGTTCCAGCCTGGCTATTGCCTCGGGGTACTGGCCGTTTGTGACCAAGAATGTTGAGATTCTGTTGTCGTGAAAGATTCGTATGAGCTCGTTGATTTTTGGGTATGTTATCGGCTCCCCTGTCAGGGAGAGAGCCACGTGCCTTACCTCGTCTGACTCCTCAACCACCTGCTTGGGAGAGGACTTGTTGCCCTTGAACCCTATTATGAGGCTCTTGTGGGCATTGAGGGACTCGGCAAAAACTGTGTAGGGGTCGTCAACACCCCATTTCCACTCTTTTGAGACAGGCGCCTTGTAGCCCCTCCAGCAAAAAGAGCACCTGTTGGCGCAGCTTATTGAGGTTGTCATCTGCATGCACTGGTGGCTCCTTATGCCGTAGAACTTGAACTTGTAGCATCCGCCTCTGCCGCGAAGCATGCTCTTTGTCCAGTGGCATGTTTTCACAGCAGAGTGCCTGCCCACAACCCTGTACTGCTGCTTTGTGAGTGCTTTCTTGGCTGCGTCTGATAATTGAGGCTCGCCTCCGTTCCTATTGCTTGAAGCAGTTGCTTGCCTTATCTCCTCAAGAGTAAGAATGGATTCCTCATTCATTGAAGAGTAAGACGCTTCCATAAACATGGAGATTGAGAAGGAATATAAAAATATTGTTGAAATAACTGATTTTTTGAAAAGATTTATATAGCAACATTCATGCTTTTGGAGAATGAGCCTAAAAGAAGAAATAGAGCGCCTCAGGGAAAGCAGCGTCTTTAAGGAGTTCAAGAAGGAGCATCCTGATGCTTATCTCGCCCATGCATTCGTAATGCTGGAGAAAGGGAACAGGAGCGAGTGGCAGCTCGGCTACTACATCCCCGAGAAGGACCGCATCGTCACCTTCTTCATGAGGGAAGAGATAAAGAGGAGCCCGCCCTCAAAGATATTCAAGGAGTCAAAGAAAGCGCTTACACCCCTCGACATGGGCAAGGTCAAGCACAGCTTCGCAAAGGCGTTTGAGGCAGCAATTGAGTTCCAGAAGGAGAGGTTTCCCGCAGAAAAGCCCGCCAAGGTGCTGAGCATTCTTCAGGCAAACACGAAAGGGGCGTTCTACCACATCACCTTCATCACAAACCAGCTCAACACCCTCACCATAGTAATAAACTCTGAGACGCTTGAGGTTGCTGAGCACAAGCTGAACTCCATTCTTGACTTCGCGTCTAAGAAGTAGGGGCAGGACACAGCGAATGCGCCTTTATTCACCACTGCTGCTGGGAACAATCTTTATTCCCTGAGTGATAGATCGGAAGAGCACACGTCTGAACTCCAGTCACCTGAAGCGACCTCGTATGC
>CAYVGP010000130.1:0-3387 GCA_964451135.1 uncultured Methanosarcinales archaeon | reverse complement strand
AGAACTTGGCGCAATCAGAAGCAAACTGGCGGAGCCTCACCCAGGGAAATCCCTTCTCGGCCCTAGCCCCTCAAACCATGCATCCTCAGCAGTAGTCGCTCTCTTTCCCTGAATCATAGTCTGCTCCGGGAAGCGACAGAACCTTTTCCCTTGCAGGAGAAGGAAGGAGATAAAACCAGCATACGGCGTACCTGTCTTGAGTAACGTTGCCTTGCTGCCTCAGGTCGTAAACCCCTAAGTCCATGAAGACGTTGCCCTTCAAGCCCACGGCTGTGGCAAGTATTTCACCTCTTGCCACAGGCAGGGGAGGGTCTATGCTGGTAGGAAGCGAATCCTCGGATGGCTCCGGCAATTTTGACAGCGTTCTCATCCATTTCGGGGGCAGCTCCCTGAGATGGTCAAGCGTGTACATGATTCCGCAGGGGTTGGTGATGTCCAGCTGGTACTGCACTTCCCCTTCTTGGAGATAGCGGTTGGCGCGCCAGAGAAAGCCGTCGAGCGGCGCCCTTACCTCTATGTCATTGCCGGACTTGTCGAAGCGGAAGCCTCCGTGGGATTTGTAGTTGCCGCCGCGGACCTGGCCGGGGTAAAGAACAGAGGTTGCCAGATCAACGTCAACAGGGGGTTCCAAGACAAGGGGGTCTGGGCACTCCGGAGGCTCCCTTGATGGCGACCAGTTAGGGAAAGTGTAGTGCCAGATGAGCACGTCATCGCCTTCCTCCTCTTGAGGGACGGTTCCTTGTTCCCCAGCAAGGGCGTCTTCTTCAGGCGGCCCGGCGCCGCCTATGGCTAGCTTAGAGAGGATGCTGCGCAGGTAAATTATTTTTTCTTGGGAATAGTTCTGCTTTTCCGCGCTGCTCAGGACTCTTTCAATCTCGCTGTGCCTTTCAGGGCTTATGCGGGCGCTTGTTTTAAGCACGTTCTCAAGCTCTGCTTCCAGGTCCGGGAGAACGCTTTCAGCCTGTTTCCTGCTTCTGGTTCCCTCATCCCCCGCTTCTGCCTCCAAGCCAGAGGAAGGGGGCGCCGCCTCCCTGTTCCCCCCGCCAATGCCTGAAGGCGCTGGGCTCAGAGGCGTGCCAACAAGCACGAACACGCTCGCAGCAACTACAGCAATAAGGACAAAAAAAGAAACAATCAGCAGATTATTTTTCATAGCAGATTTAATCACTGCGCCCTTATTAAACATTTCGGAAAAGGTGTTCGCGCGGTTGAGTCTTTTCATGGCAGAGGTTTGCACCACAATCCCTGTTTGGTCCAGAAAGAGCAGCAAGCTTCGTTGCCCGCATTGAAGCGAAATGTTTTAAATGCCAGGAGCTTAAATAAGACACGGAGAAAAGCGAATCAATCGTTACATGAATTTTGGTTTCTGCATACACCGATGCATACTCTTACATTGAATGCCAGAAAGAAAGGCATTGATGCGGAGCCTTCTTCCCATCTGCGCTGCAATGTTCCCTTGAGAGCATTGCGCATGGTTCGGGGTCTTGTTTGTCATGAGGGGATTTCAGCCCCTCGTGGGGAAAAGCTCCAGTTTTTTTCTTTCATTGATTTCTATCTTCAGAACGTACTTCTTTAGTTCCACAAAGAGTATTATGCTTGAGGAGACTATTGTGATTAACAACCAGTCAAAGGCATTGAGCGCGACAGTCCCGAAAACCCCCTGGAGCGTTGGGAGGTATATGACAAGAATCGTCAATACAAAGGCAAGCAACACGCCGAGAAGGACGTACACATTTGAGAATATTTTCTTATTGAGTATTGAGTCATTCCAGCTTTTGGCATTAAAGGCATGGAATAATTCGAACATGATTATGGTTGCGAAGACTATTGTTTGCGCTTTCGCTAAGTTTGCAGTTGTGAACATCTCCCAGATGTAAAGGGACAACGCGCCCAAAATGATTATGGGCGTCGTGCCGAGTATTCTCATGATGACAAAATCGCTGAGAATTCCTTCTTTCGGGTCTCTTGGCCGCTGCCTCATTATGTTCTTGCTTGGTTTTTCAACACTCAGCCCTAATGCCGGAAACTCGGTTGTTACGAGATTTATGAACAAAACCATAAGGGCTGTTAATGGCAGGTTCACGCCCACAATCACTGCAAGCAGTATCAGCAACACTTCTGACAGGCTGCCCACCAAGAGATAATAGATGAATTTTCTGATGTTGTCATAGATTGCCCTCCCTCCCTCTATCGCCTTAACAATGGTCGTAAAATTGTCGTCCTTCAGGATTAGTTCTGATGATGCTTTGGCAACTTCGGTTCCGCTTTCGCCCATTGCAATGCCGATGTCCGCCTTTTTGAGAGCAGGGGAGTCATTAACGCCGTCCCCAGTCATTGCGACAATGTGCCCTGCCTTTTGAAAAGTCTCCACGATTCTCAGTTTTTGCGATGGCGTGGCCCTGGCATACACAGTCACATTCCCGATGATTTTTTCGAATTCGTCATCTGACAACTTGTCCAGATGCGAACTTGTCAGCAAGGTGTTCTTATCAGTGAATATGCCCAGCTCAGACGCAATGGCTTTTGCAGTCACTTCATTGTCTCCGGTTATCATCACAACCTTGACCCCTGCATTTTTGCATTCCTCAACGGACTTTTTCACATTTTTGTGGGGCGGGTCCCTTATAGACACAAGACCGACAAAGACCAGCTCGTTCTCAACGTTTGTTATGCTGCGGGAACCCGAGTGCTCCTTAAACGCCAGGCCCAGAACGCTTAATCCGTCTGAGGCGTATTGCGAAGCCTTCCTGAGAAACTTTTCCTTTGCTTCCTTATCCAGCGGAACAACCTCCCCGTTGTGAAGGTAGTAGTGTGCCCTTTTCAGAAGCATTTCCGGAGCCCCTTTTGTATAAACAAAGTCCTTGCCCCTGTAAGTGTGGACAGTGCTCATTAGTTTCCTGTCCGGATCAAAGGGATGCTCGGTTTTTCTCTTGAACTTGGCATGGTACTCCAGTTTTTCAAATCCTGCCTTCTTGGCCAGCACAACCAATGCTCCCTCCACCGGCTCGCCATCAACAACCCACTCTTCCTTGTCTCTCTTCAAATCAGAATTATTGCAGAGTATGCCTATTTCCAAGATTTTTGAGATTGTCTTGTGGTTTTTCACATTAATCACTTTTTTGTCTTTCAAGAACAGGCCTTTGGGGGTGTACCCTTCTCCTGTAACATCAACCTCTGTGTCTGAAGTGAAAATGTTCTCAACAAGCATCTTGTTCTGGGTGAGGGTTCCTGTTTTGTCTGTGCATATGACCGAACAGGTTCCAAGTGTCTCAACAGCCGCAATCCTCTTCACCACGGCATTTTGCTTTGCCATCTTCTTAACCCCTGAAGCAAGCGTCACTGCCACCACAGTGGGGAGACTTTCAGGAATGCCCGAAACTATTATCG
>CAYVGP010000129.1:0-3403 GCA_964451135.1 uncultured Methanosarcinales archaeon | reverse complement strand
TTCTAACACCGGGCCCCCGCCCGGGAGATTTTCGAGGGAGCTATTTCCCATAACACCTATTATGTCTAATGTTTCGGGTTTATGCGGAATGTTTGCGGTCTTTTGTTATAAAGCCATATTAATTTTTGGGTTGGTTGTTGCGTTTTATGTTGTCTGATGCGGACAGGGACTCTTTGCAGTTGCTCAGGGAGAGAATCCTTCTGCACGGGTACAGCAGGGCAACGCTTAAGACCTACACCCAGGCGGTGAGCCAGTTCCTCAGGTTCTGCGGGAAGAGTTCTCTTAACCCTTCAAAAAAGGCTGTTAAGTATTACCTGCTCGCAATGAACAACGACCCGAACACAGTCAGGCTGCACCACGCTGCCTTGCGGTTTTATTTCAGGGAAGTCCTGCAGCGGCCCTTTTCCCTTGAGGAGATCCCTCTCAAAAAGAGGCCCAAGAGGCTTCCGAAAGCGCTGGCAAGAAAGGAAGTGAAGGCGTTGATAAACGCTGTGAAAAATGAGAAGCACAGGCTCGTTATCAAGATGCTTTACTCAACAGGCCTGAGGCTTTCCGAGCTTGTTGGCTTGAGGAGGAGCGACATTGACATTGACGAGCGCATTGTGCGGGTAAGGAAAGGAAAAGGCAGCAAAGAGCGGACAACAATCATCAGCGAGGAGCTTCTCCTGGACCTTCTCAGGCATTACTCAAGAACAAGCTTCAGCACGCCCTATGTTTTTGAGGGCAGGAACGGAGGGTACAGCACGAAAACAGTGCAGAAGATTGTGGGGGCGGCAGGCAGAAAAATCGGCAGAAAGGTCACTCCCCACATGCTCAGGCACAGCTTCGCAACCCACCTCCTTGAGCAGGGCGTCTCCATCAGGGTGATTCAGCAGCTTCTCGGGCATGCTGATGCGGGCACAACCCAGATCTACACCAGGATAACAAGGGAAGAAATAAGGAAAGTCAGGATCCCCCTGGACTGCCTCTGACTATATTTTTCCCACAAGCTCCACTCCGGGCTTCAGGTCTTCTTTTCCGGGCTCCCAGCTCGCAGGGCAGGCAACGCCGGGGTTCTCGTAGACGTGCTTCGCCGCCTCAAGCTTCCTCAGTATCTCCCTCGCGCTTCTCCCTATGCTGTTGTCATGCACGTCCATGGCCTTCAGAGCCATTTCAGGGTCGATTATGAAGGTGCCCCTGAGCGAAAGGCCCTCCTCCTCTATGTATGTGTTGAACTGCCTGCACACCTTTCCCGTGGGGTCGGCAAGCATGGGGTACTTTATCTTCTTGATTGAGGGGCTGTGGTCGTGCCAAGCCTTGTGGACGAAGGCGGTGTCTGTGCTTATGCTCAGAACCTGTGCGTTCAGCGACCTGAACTTCTCGCTGTGCCTCGCAAGCTCCTCCAGCTCCGTGGGGCACACGAACGTGAAGTCAGCAGGGTAAAAAGCAAGCACAACCCACTTCCCCTTGTAGTCCGACAGCCTTATTTTCCCAATTGCGTCCTTTTCCGGCAGGTACGCGTCCACCTCAAAATCCTTAACCTTTTCGCCTATTTTCATTTTGCACCTCCGAAGCCGTGAAACAATCGCGCAATAAAAGTTTTTTGGTTTCGGCCGATGCGTCTGAATCCCTGTTGGTTGCGCGCTTTCACAAAAGAACAGCAGGGATAGTGCGACTGGCTCTGGCGAGAGCAGGAGTCGTGAAGAGCCGGGTTTTGCGACTGCCCGGCTTCTAAACTCCAAAAGATTTAAATGCGAGGGGCTTTTAATGGCAGGCATGGAGCTTATGAACGCGAAGGGGACGAGGGACTTTCCGCCTGAAAAGAAGATTCTGAGGCAGAGAATAGTCAGGACTCTCGCGACAATATTTGAGAGGTACGGGTTCTCTCCCCTTGAGACCCCTGTGCTGGAGAGATACGACATTCTTGCTGCGAAGTACGCAGGCGGCTCCGAGATACTCAAGGAAACATTCAAGCTGAGGGACCAGGGAGGAAGAGAGCTTGGCTTGAGGTACGACCTCACAGTTCCCCTCGCAAGGTTTGTCGGGATGAACCCCAACCTCAAGATGCCATTCAAGAGGTACCAGATAGGAAGGGTTTTCAGGGACGGCCCGATAAAGACAGGCAGGTACAGGGAGTTCTGGCAGTGCGACGTGGACACAGTCGGCTGCAAGGGAATGATGGCGGATGCAGAGCTTCTGATGCTTGCCAGCGAGGCGTTCTCAGCCCTCAACGTAGATGCGGAGATAAAGCTCAACAACAGGAAACTCCTGTCCTCGCTCATAGGGTTCGCGGGAATAAAGGAAAACAAGGACGAGATAATCCTCAGCATTGACAAGCTTGAGAAGATAGGCAGAGAGGGGGTGCTCAGGGAGCTTGAGGAAAAGGGCGTAACCAAGGAAACAGGGGAGAAGCTGCTTGAGCTGTTCTCATTGAAAAGCATAGGGGAAGTTGAAAGAGCCCTCGGGGAAACAGAGGGAACAGCAGAGCTGAGGGAGATTCTGGGATATCTTGAGAGCGCGGGGGTGAAGAACGTTGTTTTCGAGCCGAGCCTTGCCAGGGGGCTGAGCTACTACACGGGCCCGATATTCGAGGTTTACGCGAAGAACTCCGGCATCGCGTCCTCCTGCGCAGGCGGAGGCAGGTACGACAGGATGATCGGGCAGTTCCTCGGCTCAAAGCAGGAGGTTCCTGCTGTGGGGATAAGCTTCGGGCTTGACGTTCTTTCAGAGATTCTCTGGGAGGAAGCAGCAAAAAAGACAGTGAGCGAGGCGATAGTCATACCAATCGGGGACGCCAAAGAGGGGCTGAGAACAGCAGCAGAGCTGAGAAAGAGGGGAGTGAAAACATACCTTGACCTCATGCAGAGGAGCATAAGCAAGAACCTCAACTACGCAGACAAGCTCGGAATACCCTTCGCAGTCATCGTGGGCCCTGACGAAGCAAAGGAAGGAGTCGTAAAGCTGCGAAACATGAAGACAGGCCGGGAAAGGCTTCTGAAGCCAGAGCAGGCAGCAGAGGAGATAAGGAAGGGGAGAGAAAATATTCAATAACGAAAATCAGCGAAAGATTATGGGGTGCGCAAGTTAAGTTGAGACCAACAAGGCCTATTTTAAAGAATTATTCAGTTTTTCAAATCCTTTGATTTTTTTGGAAAGAAAAACCATCCGCTAAAGCCCTCGCCAAATTTTTTTATTTCGTTTTTCTTTGGCTCGTAGGCTTTACTGCCTTTCACTTGAATTGTTAAGTCTTTCTATTTTTCGTATTCAAACATACTAGGTCAATATCTTTCATTTGAGCGTTAAGAGGCAAAAGAACTTCGATAGTTTTATCTGTTTCATCCTTAATATCCCGGCAACAACTGCTTCATCTGTGTTCAAACTCCAGAAATTTTTATAAGCACGCCCCATGCCTATAATCCGCAAG
>CAYVGP010000128.1:0-3422 GCA_964451135.1 uncultured Methanosarcinales archaeon | reverse complement strand
TTTAGCAAAACTCACTAAATTTTTAAGGTGGTGACATATGTCACGGCAGAATACACTGTTTTCGGGGCGTTGTATTCTCTCATGACATATGTTGCTACGCTATACGCTTCCCCCTGCTCCCGGCTTGCTTGTGTGTTTCTTCGCAGCTCTTTTTAGCCCTTCTGGAGGGGTTCGCGTGGCTCAGCAGGGTTTGCATTTTGCATAACCCCCTGAAAAACGCGCTCAGCGTGCCTGGTGCTTTTCCTGCGCAAATCCTGTTTATCGCCCATGGCAGGAGCTTTGCAGGACTTTTTTCAGGACTTTTGCGCTGCAGCTCAGGGCAGAGCATTTATCTTCTGGAGAAGAGAAATATTTAAATACTACTAATTCAAGGAATATTGTTGGGGGGTTGAGAAGAGACTCTGCCTTCAGAGAAAGGAGTCTCTTCCTTGCATTGCATTCGCTTCATGCTAAAGGAGTCTTGCACTGCGCCTGAGTTTTGGATCACCTCTTTTCTCAGGCGCAGTCAAGACCTTTTTATTTCGCCTCCTTGTAAGCTCACACTCATCACGCAGAAGAATGCTTGCGCTTTCAGTCATCAAAGTGTTGGGGGGATAGATATGCGAATGACGCCGAAGAGAATAAACGAGGTTATTGTGAAGACTATTGGGGAAGAGGCAATACCTGTTGTCAACATGCTGAAAAAAACAGAAAACCTCTCCGAGTTTGTAATGGCCAAGCAACTCGGCGTGGACATCCAGGTGGTGAGGCAGATTCTTTACAAGCTCCACAACCTCAACCTGGCAGAGTACAAAAGAGTGAAGGACAGGAAGAAGGGGTGGTATGTTGGGTATTGGACCCTGCACATGAACCGCTTCAGGGACCTCTACAACGATATCAAGAGGAGGGAGCTGGAGAAGTACAGGCAGCGCTTGCGGGAGGAGCAGGAAAACCTCAACAACTACTACCTGTGCAGGAACGTGTGCGTGAGGATGAATTTCGACGAGGCAGCTGAGCTGAGCTTTCACTGCCCCGAGTGCGGCTCATTGCTCCATCACCAGCACAACGAGCGCACAATACAGGTTCTTAAGGAAAGGATAAAAGAGCTTAAGACCTACACTTAGTTTTTTTGCGTTTCTCTTTTTGCTTGCTTAGTCTCATTCTCGCAGAAAAGATATTTATAGATGGTTGATTAGCACAGGGTGATGACTCCGCGCAAGCCACAGCCCAAAACCACTCCCCTGGATTCCTTTCAAGCCGCGCTTGGCCCTATAAATGACCTTCTGAAACAGGCAGGCATCACCAGCCTGCTTCCGGTGCAGAAGAAGGCGATTGAGTCAGGCCTGATGGAGGGCAAATCATTGTTGGTGTGCTCGCCAACAGCATCAGGAAAAACCCTCATTGCCGAGCTTTCATTTCTTCGCGCCATTTTGCTGAGAAAAGAAAAGGCGGTTTACATAGTGCCCCTCAAGGCCCTTGCCACTGAGAAGTTCAAGGACTTTAAGAGAAAATACAAGGGGCTTTTCAAGATTGCGCTTGCAATAGGGGACCCTGATTCTCCTGATACCCACCTCAAGGACTTTGAGCTCGTGATATGCACTGCTGAGAAGCTGGACGCCCTCCTGAGGCACAGGGCGCCATGGATAAGCAGCGTTGGGTGCGTAATAACTGACGAGGTCCATCTCCTGAATGACGCGTCAAGGGGGCCGACGCTGGAGATACTTCTCACAATGCTCAGAAAACTCCTCCCAAAGGCCCAGTTTGTCTCTCTTTCCGCCACCATAGGCAACCCAGAGGAGCTTGCCTCATGGCTCAAGGCAGGGCTTGTCAGGGATAACTGGAGGCCGGTGCCCCTCCACAAGGGCATATACTGGGACAGCAAAATAGAATTCGTCTGAAACACGGAAGTCTGCTGCTTTTCCTCAACCATTGCCTCGCGCCAAAACTGTCCTCTTTTTTCTCTTTTCCCAGAGTCATAACCTATATAAATTCCTCTTGTTTCTTCACGATTATGGCTGATATCTCTGTTAAGCTCGCTGGCCTGACCCTGAGAAACCCCACTGTTCTTGCAAGCGGCATAATGGGCGTTTCTCTGGGCTCAATAAGGCGCGCTATTGAAGCAGGAGCAGGGGCTGCAGTGATAAAGTCAATAACAAAAAAGCCAAGGGCAGGCCACCCCAACCCTGCTGTCATCGGCAATGACAAGTACCTTCTCAATGCCATCGGCTACTCCAATCCCGGCGCTGAGGAAGCCAGGAAGGAGTTCTCAGCACTCAAGGAACTTGATGCGCCTGTGTTTGCAAGCGTCACTGGTTCTGATGCGAAGGATTTTGTTGAGGCAATCAATGTTCTCTGCGAGGGAACCTGCTTTGCAGGTCTTGAGATTCCTCTCTCGTGTCCCCACACTCCTGGTTTCGGCACAATGGCCGGCCAGGGAAGCCCTGAGAAGACCTTTGAGATAGTCTCGGCTGTGAGGGCTGCGACAAAGCTCCCCTTGTTCGTGAAGCTCAGCCCAAATGTGGGCGCTCTTGGAAGGGTTGCCAAGGCAGCCGAGGAGGCAGGAGCAGACGGAATAACAATGGGCAACTCCCTGGGGCCTGGAATGAGGATTGACCCTGTCTCAAAGAAGCCTGTGCTCGGCTTCGGCTTCGGAGGGGTGACAGGCCCTGCCATCTTTCCTATTGCGCTGAGATGCGTCTACGACGTGTACAAGGCTGTTGACATTCCTGTGATGGGCTGCGGCGGTGTCTCCTCTGGCAGGGACGCGCTTGAGATGGCAATGGCAGGCGCCTCAGCTGTCCAGGTTGGCTCTGCTGTGCTTTACCACGGCCCCGAGGTTTTCAGGAAGATAGCTGATGAAATCAGGGAGTGGCTTGATGAGAACAACTACTCCTCTTTTGAGGAGATAATAGGTGCTGCGCATGAGTGAAGGGTGCTGCTCCGGAGGAGGCTGCTGCTCTCCTAATTTTGACAACATCCCCAAGATGTTCAGGCTGGACAGAGTTATCAAAGAGTCAAAAGACACGAAGAGCTTTATTTTCAAGGGCCAAATCCCTTATGAGCCCGGGCAGTTCTACATGGTTTGGCTTCCTGGCGTGGATGCAAAGCCCTTCACCGTATCGTATCACAGCCAGGGCTTCTTCGGCTTCACGTCAAAAAAAATCGGGCCCTTCACAGCAAGGCTTGACTCCTTAAAGAAGGGGGATGCTGTTGGCTTTCTCGGCCCGTACGGCAACACCTTCTCGCTTTCTGAAAATGCCCTGATTGTTGGCGGAGGGGTTGGAATTGCATCCCTCTCTGTTCTCGCCGAGAAATCACCTAATCCGAGAGTGGTTATCGGAGCTAAGACAAAAGAGGAGCTTATTTTTCTGAAGCGGTTTCCTGACGCGGTTTTTACAACTGATGACGGCTCATTCGGAACAAAGGGCTTTGTTACTGATGCT
>CAYVGP010000127.1:0-3437 GCA_964451135.1 uncultured Methanosarcinales archaeon | reverse complement strand
TTCTGCATCAGGGATGGAAAATTTTTTATTCACAGGGAAAAGCACTCCCTGAGTGGATGAAAGAACTCTGATTCAGCAGAGCACCCGGGATGCTGATTGGTATTATTTGCCCTTTTCCGGCTTTAGGAGGAGATTGTTGTGGAAGAAACAGGGACTCGTGCTAAAAAGAAAAGCCGCATAACTCCTGCGTACTGGGGAATCATAGGAGCTGTGTCGCTTCTTTTGGCGTATTTCGCAGTCCTGACGCTTGCCAACTCTTTTGCCCACGCAGTTGAGCAGTTCTTGGAGATGTGGTACTGGTTTGCCCTGCTGGTTGTCGGATTCGGAATCCAGGTGGGGCTTTATGCATTCATAAGGCAGAGCCAGTGGGGAGCTGCCTCAGGAAAGGTGGCTGCTGCCGCAGGAGGCATATCAACAACATCAATGGTTGCGTGCTGCGCCCACCACGTTACTGACGTGCTTCCCCTAATAGGGCTTTCTGCTGCAGCAATATTCCTCAACAAATACCAGACCCTTTTTATTGTGGTGGGGGTTCTGTCTAACCTCATTGGCATAAACATAATGCTTAACATAATCCAGAAGCACAACCTGCATTCATCACAAGAGGGGGCTCTTGCGTTTTTTATGAGGTGGGACATGAAGAGGGCCCTTTACGCAACACTCGCATTCAGCGGAGCTGCTCTTTTTGCAGCCTTGCTCTTCACAGTTTAAGCAGGAAGGGGTGTAAAAATGAAAAGCAGGAAAAGAACGCACTTTGCGGCCTCGCTGGCGGCTGCAGCCCTTATAGTCGTAGTGCTAGCAGGGTGCTCCAATGCTAACAAACCAAGAGAGAACAGCATGCAAAACTCCCCTGAAGCCCAGCCAACAAATGATGCCGGCTTCCCCACTGTGGCCACAGGAAGCACTTCAAAAGGGGATGTTTTGGTGGAGCTCACGCCATTGGGTTTCTCAAACAGCCAGCTCAGGGTTTCCATAGCCGCCAACACGCACTCAGTTGATTTGAGCCAGTTTGACCTAAGGGAGATAACAGACTTGAAAATCAACGGAAAAACCATTAAGCCCTCAGACGCTCCGGGGATGCGGGGGCACCATTCCTCAGGAACCATTGTGTTTGAGGGGGTTGAGGAGGCCGGCAAATTCACTATAATCATAAAGGGAATACCCAAAACAGAAGAGAGGGTGTTTGAATGGGGTGAGTCCAAATGAAAAGCGCTGGATTCATTGCAATAGTTGTCGCTCTTCTCGTGCTTTCGCAGTCTTATCCGGCAAGCGCGCACTCACAGGAAGACCTCAACCAGGCTGAGAACATCATAGTCCAAAAGATTCCGTGCAGCAACCTGAGCGAGGAGCAGCTTGAGCTTCTCGGGGACTACTACATGGAGCAGATGCACCCCGGAAACCAGCACACAAGCATGGATGAAATGATGGGGGGAGAGGGCTCTGAGACACTTAGGGATATGCACATCAGGATGGCAAGGGCCTTCTACTGCGGGGAGCACGAGGCAATGTCTCCCGGAATGATGAGCATGATGGTTGGCAAAGGAGAACTGGGCGAGCCAGCGGCGGCAGGCGCTGGAAATTTCATGATGGGCAGCATGATGGATGAAATGATGAGGGGCATGATGGCCTCTTCAAGATTTCAAAGCAAGGGAGGCGGAAGCATGATGAACAACTGGGGAATGATGTCTGCAAGCGGTTGGTTCGGGATGAGCCTGTTGTGGCTGATTTATGTGGGCCTGGCAGCGTTTGTTTTCGGCGTCATTTTCTGGTGGACGTACAAGCTCGTGATGAAGCCAAAGAAATAGCTCAGGGCAGGAGAGGAATGCGGGAGTGCAGGTTCCGGCTACATAGCTCTTGCTTTTTTGGTAAGCTTTAAATATTTATGGCTGAATCCCTTTCTTTATGAGGATAACTCAGAGGCACTTCGGGGCAGGAATCGCTGTTTTTGGCGTGATACTCTTTGTTTTTCTGGCCATGCTCAAGGCAGGCGTGGACGAGGAAAATGCGTTTCTGTGCGAGGCAGTGCACTCAAACCCGAACATGAACATGAGCCAGTGCCCTGTCCACAAGACAAACTCCTCCTGGTACCTCACTGCCTCATTCGCGCTTTCAATGCTCGTGGTGGCCTCAGGAATCTTCGTTTTTTTCTTCCCCTTTGCCAAGCTCTCGGATTCCGGGATGAAACCAGACCTCTCAAAGCTGGACGAGGAGGAGAGGGTTGTTTATGAGATTCTCAAAAACAGCGAGGGTTCAGCATACCAAAGCGACATCATCAGGGAATCAGGGTTTTCAAAGGTCAAGGTCACTAGGATACTTGACAGGTTGGAAGGAAAAAGGGTTGTGGAGAGAAAAAGAAGGGGCATGACCAACATAGTAATTCTGAGATGAAACTAGTTTCACAGTTATTTCTATAAGGTGTTTCTGTTTCCCTGTTGAGGATTGAGAGCCTCCAAAGGGCTTCAATAACACTCTATCGAGGTGTTTGAACAATGGCAAGGAAAAAGCATTCAGAACAAAACAACTCTGCAGGCAAAACATTGTTGTGGGTTGGCGCGGCAGCTATCCTGGTTGTTGCTGCTGTTGCAGCTCTCGGACTTTTTGGTTCAGGGAACGGCTCTGCCGGCTCTTCTGTTGGAGCAGACAACAATCCGGGAGGGGTTCCCCACACCGAAGCTGACATAACTGTCTTCAAGGACATGGGCTGCGGGTGCTGCGGGCTCTACGCTGATTACCTGAAGAGGACAAGCGGCCTTTCTGTGCAGGTAGTGGACAGCCCTGAGCTTGCTTCTATCAAGGACGAGAAGGGAATTCCCGAAGACCTCAGAAGCTGCCACACCTCTGTTGCGGGGGATTATTTCGTTGAGGGGCATGTTCCCTTTGAGGCAATCCAAAAGCTCATGGAGGAAAAGCCTGACATAAAGGGAATCGCATTGGCTGGTATGCCTTCCGGGGCTCCGGGGATGCCTGGCTCGAAGAACGGAAAATTCGTGATTTACGCAGTGAAGAAGGACGGCTCTGTAGAGGAGTTCATGACTATTTAGGGAGGCGGTTTAAATGAAGGCAAAGGGTTTATTCGCGTTGCTCGTTGGCGCGTATCTTTTTGTGGTGAGAAGCGTTTCTGCGCACTGCCCTTTGTGCACAGTAGGGGCAGCGGCAGCTGCCTCAGGGGCGGCATGGCTCGGAGTGGACAAGGCAGTGATAGGGGTTTTCATAGGGGCTTTCGGAGCCTCAACAGGCTGGTGGCTTGCAAGGGCAATAAAGCGAAAATACGTGCGTTTTCAGGACCAGCTTGTCATAGTTGCGTCTTTTCTTGCAACTGTTATTCCGCTGAGGAAGATGCTCTCGTCCCCCTTTGGGTTCTACCTCCAGCTTTTCGGGGATTACGGAAGCCTGTTCAACAGGACCTACGTCCTTGACTCTTTCATTATAGGCGCTCT
>CAYVGP010000126.1:0-3535 GCA_964451135.1 uncultured Methanosarcinales archaeon | reverse complement strand
CATTAATCAGGTGGGGTTAATAGCCAAGATAAACGCTCCTGTCAGAAATCTCAGCGGGGGACAAAAAAGAAGGGTGGCTGTGGCCCGCGCATTGCTAAAAAAGCCTAAAATACTTCTTGCCGACGAGATTATGTCCGATCTTGACTTTGCGTCTGTAAACAACCTCTCCAAGATGATGAAAAAGCTCAGGGAGGACTACGAAATGACAATCGTGCTTGTTGAGCACGACCTAAAAACAGCTCTTAGCATAGGGGACAGGATTAGCGTGCTGAAAAACGGCAGGCTTACAGCCTCCTTTCCTTCAAAAAACATAACCATAGACCTGCTCTACGCTCATTTCAAGTAGGTGAGTTGAGACGTCAGATGAAACAAAAAAACGCTTCAAGAATAATCTGGGCATCTGTTTTGCTCGCCTTTTTTTTCTCTGCATACGACCTCGGCATGTTTTCCTTGGATTTTTCCGAGTTCTTATCGGGCTTTCTCGGCTTTTTCAACCAGCCCCCGACACTTGACGGCTCCACTTTGAGAACAGGGCTTGTTTCCCTGCTTGAAACAATAGAAATAGCATTAGTTGGCACAGTGCTTGGCATGGCCATATCCCTGCCCTTATCCCTTTTCTCGTCCAGGAACATTTTCAACAGAAGGGTAGTTGTGCCTGCGAGATTGCTTCTTGCATCAATACGCACCCTTCCCTCTATAATCTGGGCTCTCATACTTGTTGCAGTTTTAGGGGTTGGCCCGAGAGCAGGGGCTGTCGCTACTGCGTTCTACACAGCAGGTTATCTGGGAAAGCTGGGTTATGAAGCGATAGAAAGCGCGGACAGAGAGGTGTTGGAGGCAGTCTACTCTTTGGGGGCAAGCAAGCTTCAGCTGGTTCGCTTTGCGGTTCTTCCGCTGTCAGCAAACCATCTCTTGAGCCAGGCAATGTTCATGTTTGAGTACAATGTCAGGGCTTCCTCAATACTTGGTTTTGTAGGCGCGGGAGGCATCGGGTTTTATTTACTCAACTACGTCAAGCTTCTTGAATACGGAAAGGTTCTCGCGCTTCTCATAATGCTGTTCATAGTGGTGCTGTTGCTTGACTTCCTGAGCACTAAGATAAGGGGAAGATTCCTGTCAATAAATCCAGCTGTCAGATAAGTCCATATTTCCTGACCGTTTGTGAATCCGCGGATTTTTTCATCTAAAAAAGAAAAGTTTAAATACACGCATTGTCAAGGTTTAAGGTGTAGAAACAACCTCGCAGGGTGTTCCTATTAAGCTGAGCAAACACGACGCATACGTCCAGGAACTTGCAGAGACCATACGTTCCTCCTACGACTTCTTATCCACCCACATTCAGCTCTCCCGCAACAACAGGAAAATAGCGGAGATTGACATATATGCAAGAAAGGGAGACAGGATTGACATCTTTGAGGTCAAGTGCAGCCACCGGATTCACAAGGCAGTGAAGCAGCTGAGAAGAATAAAGCGTAACCTCGGGGTTGAGTGCAGGTCATTCTTCTACTGCGGCTCCTCAAAGACGCTCAAAGAACTCAATCTTCGGTGATTGCAGCTTTACAGGTTTTTATTCCCACTCAATCGTTGCAGGGGGCTTGTTCGTTATGTCGTATAAAACAAGGTCTGCCCCTATCCCCCTTATTTTCTCTGCAAGCTCCTCAACATCCCCGTAGTCTATCCTCGCGAACCTCGCAGTCATTGCCTCTTTGGACTCCACAGGCCTGAGTATCACTGATTCATTGCCAACACCCAGCGGAACCAGCACCACAGGAAACTGCCACACCTTGCTGTACAGCTTCTTTTTCTTCGTGAATTCCTGAACTATGTCATCAGCCTCTCTCAGAAACCCAAGCCTCTCCTTTGTGAGAAACCCCTTCTTCATCCTCAGCGAGTCTATGCTTTTAGGAGCAACAAGCCATAGCACCCTGTTTATCTCAGGCACAGTGTTTGTTATTGCTGTTGAAAGCTTTTCCAGCTCGTCCCAGCCCGGCCACTCTCCCCACAAAACAGCAGGGTGCTTGTAGCTTCTCGCATCCCCCTGCACACCCACGCTCCTTATTGGAAGAACAGCGTGCCCCTTGACATAGGAGGGGCTTAGTCTGGCCAGTGCCTCGCTGTTGTTGGCGCTTACCTTTGTTTCTTGATTGCTGCACAGGCATCTCACAGCAAGCCCCGGGCCCGGGAAGGGGTGCCTGAACACGATTTCATCAGGAAGGCCAAGCTTCAGCCCCAGCTCCCTGACTTCGTCCTTGTAAAGCCCTGACAAGGGCTCCAGAATCTTGCCTTCCTCTATCATTTTCATGACAATTGGAACCCGGTTGTGGTGCGTCTTTATGAGGTCAGCGTGCTGTGTTCCCTTTGTTTCAATAGTGTCCGGGTATATTGTGCCCTGTGCAAGAATCCACTCATCCGGGTTCAGCCCTATCCTGTTCATCGCATCTTGCTGTGCCCTGATGAACGTTTCGCCAATTATTCTTCTCTTTTCTTCAGGGTCAGTCACTCCCTTAAGCGCCTCAAGAAATGTCTCGGATGCGTCAACAACATGGAAATTCCTGAAGCCGAGCCTTTCAACTGCCTCTTTTACCTTTTCTGCCTCGTTCTTCCTCAGCAGGCCATTGTCAATGAGAAGGCCGTGCACCCTCTCAGGCCCCAGTATCTTCTCAAGGAGCGCAAAGCACACAACAGAGTCAACGCCTCCTGATACCAGCAGAAACACCTTTTTTGAGCCTGCCTTCGCCCTTGCGTCATCAGCTATTTTTGTGAAATAAGTGCTGATGGAGAAATCCCTCCTGCAACCGCAGGCATTTATGAAGTTGTCAAGCATCTGAAGGCCGTTGGGGGTGTGGGTTACTTCGGGGTGGAACTGGAGGCCGTATATCCTCTTTGTTTCATCTCCCATTGCTGCTATGTCGCAGTTCTCTGTTCTCGCAAGCCTTTTGAATCCCTCAGGAAGCGCTGCCACCTCGTCGCCGTGGCTCATCCACACCTGCTGCCTCCTTTCCATTCCCCTGAATATGTGGGCGGGCTCAAGAATCTCAATGGTTGCTGTCCCGTACTCCCTGACTCTTCCTGGCTTCACCTTTCCCCCGAGGCGCTGGGCAATGAGCTGGTGGCCGTAGCACAGCCCGAGAACAGGCTTTCCAAGACTGAAAAGCTCCCTGTCGCACTCCGGGGAACTCTTGTCATAAACGCTTGAGGGTCCGCCTGAGAGGATTATTCCGTCTGCTTCCCTCAACTCAGAGGCAGGCGTCTCAGCTGGCTTTATTGAGGAGTAGACTCCTAGCTGCCTCACTCTTCTCGCCAGCAAGTGCGCGTACTGGCCTCCCATGTCAAGTATTACTATGCTGCTCATGGTTCTTGGGGCGGAAGAGGGAGTTTTTAAACTTATTGCTGCTTTTTCGGCGAATCATCAGCAGGGCTTTGCAGGAATTGAGCAAAAAACAGGGCTGAAAAACTGAAGAAACAACTAAAATTAAACAAGAACTGCGTTTATTGTGCCTTCCTGCCCAGGCCTGTTGGTGACCCTTGCCTTTCC
>CAYVGP010000125.1:0-3541 GCA_964451135.1 uncultured Methanosarcinales archaeon | reverse complement strand
ATCGAAAACTACCCCGGGGATAAGGAAACCCTAAAGTCTGAAGACGGCCACCCCTCTGAAGTTCTGACAAAGATGATCGCAGAGTTCATAAAACAAAACATTTTAAATATGAGCGTACTTTCAATGCAAAGAAACAATCCTTGATTTAAGGTGTGCAAAACATGTCAAAAAACAATTCACTGCTTGCAGAGATCTGGTTTTTTCTGAAGGAAAGAAAAGCGTGGTGGCTGATACCCATACTAGTTACGCTTGTGATTGTAGGACTTTTGATTGTCATCGGTCAGAGCAGCCCTTTGTCTCCCTTTATATACGCCCTGTTTTAAGGTGCTGGATAAACTTGATAACCCTACAAAAAACTCCTTCTGAAGCTGTTTAAGTCTCCTCAGAAACATTTATATGTGTTCTGTGAATTCTTAAGCGCATGCCAGACATCAAAAGCCAGGACAGCTATTCCTCGATGTTCGGGGAAGAAGAGCAATTGTTCAGGGAGGCGGACGGCTACCTCCCAAGCATGCTCCCATTGAGCCTTAACGAAAAGCTGATAAAGCAGGAGATGGAAAAGGCAGAGCAAAAAGGCAGCTGGGTGCTGGCATTTGTTATTGGGACAAAACCCTGCTTCTACAAGTTCTATGGCTCAATAATTGAGGCAGAGAAGGCAGGAATACCCAACTTCATCATAAACACGAACCAGCACTACGACCCCCAGCTAACATACGGGCTGAAGGAGTTCAACCTCGAGGGCAAGGTCGCTGTAAATCTTGCAATGAGGGGAGACCTCTCCCAAAAGTCCGGGGAGATGTTCTTTAAAATCAGCTGGTTCGCGAAGTGGCTGAAGAAGAAGTGGCCAAAGGTGACAGTTGTGCCCATGGTGCTGGGGGACACCATAATGACAGCAATAGTGCCTGCAGCGTGGATGTTCTCAAGGGACGAAAAAGCAATCCAGAACGAGGCAGGGCTGAGAGGGATGACCCCTGAGGCAATGAGGCAGGCAAAGAGGCTTCAGCCCGAAGAGTTTATCCAGCAACAGTTCAACGGCAAGTGGATGCTGCTGCGAAACGAGCCGTTCCCGGAGCAGTGGGACACGTACGTCTCTGCCGCGGGCTCAGAATACCTCTTCGCCCCCCTGAAACTCAACAAAGAGCACCTTTTAAGAGAGGGGCACCCTAAAAACAAAATATGGGTCACAGGGGGAGTGGTTGTTGACGCGCTGGACATTAAGAAAAAAGAGAAGCCCAAAACAAGCATATTTGAGATTCATCCCCGGCTCGAGAAGGGAGAGTGGATACGCCTTGACATCCACCGCAAAGGCAACCTGACAGCCTCAAGATTCAAAGCAATCATCGGGGCAGTGAAAAAGCTCGTCGAGCAAGGCGTGAATGTGAACATGATTGAGATGAGCGCAACAAGAGTCGCCTTGGACGAGTACGGCCTGCGGAGCGTCATAGAAAAACTCAAGAAAAACAAAAACTTCCTGTTCACGTCTGTGTGGCCCGAGTACAGCCACGTCGTGGAGTTTTACAGCTCAGACCACTGCCTTGCCGCGCTCACAGACTCCGGGGGCGTGCAGGAGGAGATGAACATCCTTCAAAAGCCGTGCTTCACAGCGAGGTTCAACACAGACAGGCCCGAAACAGTGATGGGCCGGTCCAACGTGCTTGTGCCTCCGATAAGCGCAGACCACATGGCAAAGATGGTTCAGCACCTGATTAACAACGACGACATCCTCGGAGGTATGAGAAAAGCAAGAAACCTCTACGGGGAAAACGTTGGCAGGAAGACAATAGCAGTCATCAAGAAGCTCATAGAGAGCGGAGACAAACCCTTCAAGTGGGCGCACGAGGAGCTGGGGCTGGGAAGAGAAGAGGGGTATGTGAATTTCAAATAAGAAGCTCCATCATTTTTGCAGAAAGATGAAACATAAAAGAGTTAAGAAAATATGCGTTGTTGGATTGGGCTATGTTGGGATGCCGCTGGCTATTGCGTTCTCAAAGAAATTCACAGTGACTGGCTTTGATACAGATTCAAACAGGATTGAAGAACTCCGGAGAGGGATAGACAGGACAGGGACAACTACAAGAAGAACTCTGAAAAAGTCAGGCATCACATTTTCCGCCCAAGCCGAAGTGCTACGGGACGCAGATTTCATAATCGTCACAGTGCCAACACCAATCACCCGGTTCAACAAACCAGATTTGAGGCCACTGAAAGAAGCATCAGCAACTATTGGGCGCAACATGAAGCGCGGAGTCACCGTAGTTTATGAAAGCACTGTGTATCCTGGCGTTACTGAGGAAGTTTGCCTGCCGATATTGGAAGAAGAGTCAGGAATGGAGTGCGGCAAAGACTTCCTTATTGGTTACTCGCCGGAGAGAATAAGCCCGGGCGACAAGAGCAGGGTAGAGAACATAAAGAAGATAGTGGCTGGATGCAATCATGAGGCTCTAGAAAAAATCGCAGGTCTCTACACGAGCATAATTAAAGCAGGCATTCATAAGGCCCCCAATATTAAAGTGGCGGAGATGGCCAAAATCATTGAAAACATACAGAGAGATGTGAACATAGCGATAATCAACGAGCTAGCTCTGATATGCGACAGGCTCGGAATAGACACTCACAAAGTGATTGAGGCTGCATCCACAAAGTGGAACTTTCACAAATACTATCCGGGAGCAGTTGGGGGGCACTGCATCGGCGTAGATCCCTATTATTTATCATACAAGGCCAAGCAAGTAGGTTATGACGCAAAAGTCATTGCCGCAGGAAGAGAGATTAACAACAGGATGGCGTACTTCATAGCTGACAAGGTTGTTGATATGCTAAAGAAAGCAGGAAAGCGCATTAAGGAGACCAAGGTTGCGATTCTGGGGTTTACTTTCAAGGAGAACGTGCCTGACACGAGAAACAGCAAAGCAGTTGTTGTGCTGCAGCAACTCAGAAGGCGCGGCATAAAAACATACGTGCATGACCCGCTCTTGCCTGAGAAAATCACAAGCAACGAATTCAGCGTAGAAAATACGCAGTTCAAAAAGCTAAAGCAAATTGACGGCGTTGTCATGTTCAGCCCGCATGCCGCGTTTAAAAATCTCACCTTGAATAAGTTAAAAAAGATTATGTCAGACAATCCTGCCTTGTTTGATGTGAAAGGATTCTATGAGCAAAAGGAAGCAGAACTCCTGGGGTTCATTTACAAACGGCTCTGAAAAGATGATGAATTTCAAAAAGTACAAGAAGCTGGGAACGTTAGGCAAAGATGTCATACTTTGGGCAGTATATGTCAAGAACTGGCCTGAAAAATTTCTTGATTTCCTAGATGTAAGCAATAAAAAAGAGATCACATACCGCCTACGAAATAATATACAGTTTATCACAAGAGCAAAAACAAGTGATAGCTTTACAATCAACGAGGTGTTTTTTCAAAAGATATACGCGCCAATTAGTGTGGTGGGAATAAAAAGACCTGTGATAGTGGACGCAGGAGCTCACATTGGAGTTTTCACAATATTTGCACTCACTAAAATGCCTGAAGCAAAGATATACGCAT
>CAYVGP010000124.1:0-3575 GCA_964451135.1 uncultured Methanosarcinales archaeon | reverse complement strand
AACCTGCTGGCTCATGGAGCTCTGGTTAACGAAGACAAGCTCGTAGGGGGAAGGCGGCGGCTGGAAAGCTGTGTAAAAGAAGCCGATGTCAGGGGTTGAGTTCAGGGTTATGGAGCTGTTCTGGTAGTGCACAGCAACAAGCTCCCACTTGAAAAATCCGGGAGAAGAAGAATAAACCTTCACATTAACATCAGCAGAAGTGCCGTTGGAGAGATTAACCTGCGTCACGTTGAGGAAGGAAACCGCTGATGAGCCGACGAAAGAAACAGAGAGGTTGTAAACCCTTGTGACGTTGTTCTCGTTTGTGAGCCTTATGTCAAAGCTCACGTTCTGCCCTGCTGCGGCAGTAACATTCATTGAGGAGAGGTTGAGGAAGGTGAGGTTGTAGACCTCGCCTGTTGACTGCACTGTGTAGGTTGAGAAGCCGAGGGACGTCGGAACTCTCCATGTTGAGTTGTTTGGCCCTGAGGAAACAAGGGTTGCCTGGCTGGTGACGTCAACGCAGTCGCTGAGGTTTCTCTCGTTGCACTTTATCAGCGCGTTGCCCGGCTCGGGGATTGTTATGAGAATTGCATCCACGCCGAGATTCTGGGCCATGTCAAGCCATTTCTGGTTCGCCAGCCCCACGTAGGTGGAGCCTGTCTGGTTGGTGATGTTGAATGCTGTTGAGAGGTTGAACTCTATGGCTTTGGCTATGTCTATCCCCTCAAACTCTATGTCCCAGCCGACGTCAGGGTTCTCAAACTTGAGGGAGCCGTTCGTTATGTAGGACGACTTGTTCACCGGCTGGCTGAAGTTGATGGGCTCGTAGGCAGTGCCGTTCCACAGCTTTGCTGTTGTAGAATTAAGCAGGGGATCAGGCGGCGGAATAAAGTCAAACTTGAACCTAACTGACTGCGCCTGGCTCCTCGTGGTCACGTTCAGGCACGCGCTCAC
This sequence comes from uncultured Methanosarcinales archaeon, assembly GCA_964451135.1. Classification (GTDB taxonomy): domain Archaea; phylum Nanobdellota; class Nanobdellia; order Woesearchaeales; family JAADFO01; genus CAYVGP01. Next base: position 2,639 of record CAYVGP010000124.1, on the reverse strand, counting down.
AGCGCAGTTCCCTGCCTCGTCGCAGCTCTTCAGGCGGTAAAAGTATGTTGTTGAGGGCTGAATAGCAACGGGATTTCCGAAGAAATCCACTTGGCCGTCCCCGACAGCGAGGTCGTGCCACGGCCTGAAGTCGTCAAATGTGAAGAGGGGGTCCCCTGCATCGTAGAACAGCCAACGCGGAGTGCTGTTTGAGCATGAGTCGTGGATAGTTATCGTGCCGTTTGTGGGCTCGTTTGTGGTCCAGTGAAAGAAAACAAAGTCCTGGAACTCCTCAACGTTGTGGCCGACAACAGAGGGGGCTGTCTTATCGTTTGAGGTGTTGTACGTTCCCTGGCACCATGGAACCATCCTGCAGTCAGGGTCGTCGCAGTTTGAGAGTCCGTCAAGGTCCTCGTCCCCTGTGCCAAGGAAGCAGTCCTCAAAGGGCATGAACTTTCCCTCTCCCACAAGGAAGAAGGCGGTGCCGCACGCCATCGGGTTTTGCTCGCAGTCCTTGGGCTTGAAATCCACGGAGCCAGGGGTGTAGTAAAGGCCCTTGCCGTCAGGCCCTGCTATCGTGTCGTTGGCTGCCTCAGGGCTGCCTGACGCCTCGTAGGCAGCGCCCACAACCCTGATGACGTCAGTGGGGTTTCCGATGTCTGTTTTCTTGACAGCAACTATGGCTGCCGAGGCCTCGCAGGAAATCGGCTGGTTCATGAATGGGTCGTCAGGGGGGCCGGAAATCTTTATGGGGTAGAGGGAAAAGTTTCCGTTCGTGCACCTGAACCCCTTTCTCATCTCCAACAGGCCGTCGGAGCCGTTGTTCAGAACAAGGTAGTCCACCCTGAACTCAAATCCCTGGTAAAGGGTGCCGCTCACGTTCGCAGCGCAGCCGCTTGATTCGTTGTTGTCAGTGTCAATGAAATAGGAGTAGGCGGACTCTGCCGAGCCCTGGCAGAGCAAAGAGCTAAAGCGCAAATCCTTCAGCTCAATGCCGAAGCCGAATGCCTTGCCCATGTCCTTAATTCCGAATCCTATTATCTCTAACTGGTCAGGCAGGCCCTCGTCAGGATCTCCTCCTAGCTCAACAGGGGGGCCGGGGTCCATGCCTGCAAAGAGGTCCTGCTTCATTGCCTCAAGGGGGTCAAGTGTTCCGTAACCCCCGGTGAGCACGTCTATGTCCCCGCCGCAGAAGGGGTCCTTGGAGCACTCCGGGTCAAAGCAGTCAATCAGGCCGTCATTGTCGTTGTCCTCGCCGTCAAAGCACAGGTATTCCACGTTGGAGTTGTTGAGAAAGCACACATTGTAAGCAGAGCTCCAGTTTCCCCCTGCTGACTGGCAGGAAGCAGGGTCAATGCATCTCTCAAGATTATCGGCATTGCACTGGAGGGATGTTTCGTCAAATGTTGAGATGTCGCACCACTCCCCGCCGAACACAGGATCCCTCACCCACTTGCACCCGGAGCCGCCCAGCCCGAGCGGGTCTGGATAGGCAGAGTTGGAGCAGGTCTCGTTGGTGAAGCAGAAGGCGCAGTTTTCATCGCAGCTCCCCTTGCCTGAGACATCAATCTTGGAGAAGTCCTCAACGCAAATCTTCTCCCCGTTGTCGTTCCATGTCACAGCGTCAGGGGGGAGTATCGGGGGGGCGTCAACCACTATGCACTTTCCCTTGGCTCCTGCCTGGCACGAAGCAGTTGTGTTGCATGCCCCGCAGAACTCGTTGCACGTGAACTGGGTGAAGTCCGGGTCGCATATCTTCTCAAAATCGTTCCACAGGCAGTTGTCAGCTCCTGTTATGTTCTGGGAATTTGTTTCGCACGCAGTCTGGTTTGTGAAGTCGTACTGCGTGCAGGGATGCGTGTCTTCAAACATGTAGTCCTTGGGCCCCCCGAGCATTATCTTGTCCTCAAAGGCTCCGTCCGAGAATCCGCCAAGGGAATCCGCAGGGGGGCCTGAAAGGTTAAATGAGTTTGTCTCAAAATTCATGCCTGTAAGGTTGGGTATTGCGGAGCTGTTTATGGCAAAGCGAATCTTTGAGGGCGGACCGCAGGTGACGTTCAGGGCCACCTCGTACAGCGGGCCTGAAAGAGGGCTGAAGCAGTCAGTTGCCGTGTTGTTGTTCGGCTTGCACGTAACTCCCACAGAGCTTTCGTTGAACTGCTCAAACTTGTATGTTCCGTCCCCGTAAACCCACACCCTGTACTCAGAGCCGGGATAGCAGGGATAGCCCATCATTCCCTGGCACCCTGTTGAGAAGTTGTTGTCAGTGTTGAACTCTATCGCAATCGCCCAGCCCCCGGGGTTTGAGTCCTTCGTTCCGCCGCAGAGCTGGATGTCGGTCATGTTGGGGCCGACAACCTGCCACGCTATCAGGCCGCCTGCCTGGTCAACCCACACAGCCCCCAAGTCAAACACAGGGTTGAAGCTGTCAGGGCACTGCTCACCTGCGCTCATTGAGTAAGAGGAAGGGCCGGGACCTGCCCTGCAGCCGGGGCCGTTTGAGGCGTAGGGAGGAGTCGCGCCTGAAAAAACCTTGAAAGAATCCCAGTCAACAACAAGGGCGGCAGAAGCAGAGTAGGAAAATACGGAGAAGACAAGAACAAATAGGACAGAAAAAAACGTGGCAAAGCGTAAAACCGCCCTCATTTTTTCATTGCGCC
>CAYVGP010000123.1:0-3647 GCA_964451135.1 uncultured Methanosarcinales archaeon | reverse complement strand
CCCCGATGGCTGCCTTGGTTTTTTCGTCAACCGCCTCTGTTCTCAGCATCCTTAAAAGCTCAGCGTACTGGCTGAGAGTTGCTTCCCACGCAAGCCCGTACTTCCTCAGCTCTCTCAAGTCCTCTATGAACCCCGTGTTCAGCTCTTTTCTCACAGAAGGGGGAAGCCTTCCAAGAGTCTGAATGATTTGGTCCATGTAAAAATCGGTGACAGCATTCTTCTCTTCTTTGCTTAGGAGCCGGGGAGAAACCTTGCTTATGTCTGCAAGTGTCAGAATCTCCAGCTGCTCTGACTGGCTCCTCATCCCGTCAATGACGAGTTTCTTTTCAAAGGCTTCCCGGGGTATTTGTTCAGGGAAAAACAGCATGTGCTCGTAAGCCTGGTACATTTCGTTGTATAGCGAGGAAACGTAGTGGATGAGGTTCCTTATGTGCTTTTTGCTCCCCAATGCGAGTTCGTCACTTTTTTTCCCTTCTTGAACCCACTTATTGAAGAAATCGATGTAGCTGGTTGAGAACTCCCAGGGAACGCTGTCGTTGTATGCGTCCCTGTACACTCTTGTTGAGTGCTGCAGGTCCTGCTCAAGCCGTTGCCTCATCTTTGTTGCCTTGTGTGATTGAAACTGCCGGAGGGGGTATTTGAAACCCCGACTTCCACGGTTCACGCCCTGAACAGTCATCGCCCGAAGGCTCTTCGCTCATGCTTTATGAGCGTGGCGCTCTAACCAGGCTGAGCTACTCCGGCCTTTTCCGGAGAAGAACCCTGAATCCTTTTTATGCTTTTTTCTGTTGCGGCCCCTCTCCTATTCTGTTTCAACCAGTGCTGAGAATTATGGGCAAGGTTTCGGGTGCAAAGCACCCTCCACCTTGGAAAAGATACCACCCCCCTGCCTTCTTTCCTCGAAAAGCTCTCTTTTATATTTTTCCCTTTTGAGTGCGGATATTCCTATACAAGAATATTTTGTTCATTATTTAATTGTTGAACATCCACTCCTGAAGAAGGACTCCCCCAACCACATTGCCGGGCTTTGCTTTTTTTGAGCAACCGGGGCAGAGGTGGATTACGCTTCCCCCTCCTGTCACCTTTATTGTCCTGGCGTGCTCAGGGCACACCCACCTCTTGCACTCGTCGCAATAGGCGCTGGTGTTTCTCCTGCATTCGGTGCAGTGCCCTGTCTCAAACTGCTTTTCAGTCATGAGCGTGAAAGAGTGGCGCCTTTTGCGAGGTTTCGCAAGCCCCGCCAAAAACGCGGCGCGCATTAGTAAGCTGCTTGGCTAGTGCCTGAACGTTCTGACGCCTGTGAAGACCATTGCGATGTTGTGCTCGTTGGCAGCGTCTATTGACTCCTGGTCCCTTATTGAGCCCCCGGGCTGTATTATTGCTGTCACTCCTGCCTGGGCTGCGTGGTCAACGTTGTCGCGGAAGGGAAAGAATGCGTCGCTCGCCATCACGCATTCCGCGAGGCTGAGCTTTGCCTGGTCCGCCTTCTTTATTGCGAGGAGGGTGCTGTCAACCCTTGACATCTGTCCTGCCCCTATCCCCAGAGTCTGCTGGTTTTTTGCGAAGACTATTGCGTTGCTTTTGACGTGCTTGACGACCTTCCATGCAAAGAGCATGTCTCTTATCTCCTCTTTCGCGGGCTTTCTCTTTGTCACGGCTTTGAGGTCTTTTTCTGTGAGCTCGTGCGCCTCCTTTTCCTGCACAAGGATTCCCGAGTCAACCTTCTTTATGTCAGCATAAGCCTCGCTGCTCTTTCTTATGGGCATCCTGAGCACCCTGAGGTTTTTCTTTTTCCTGAGAATCTCCAGCGCGCCCTCGCTGTACTCAGGGGCTATTATTATCTCGTAGAACATCTCGGTGAGCTTTGAGGCAAGGGCCTCGTCAACAGCCCTGTTGACTGCGACTATGCCGCCGAAGCTGCTTATGGGGTCTGTTGCAAGGGCCTTCTCATACGCCTCGCCTATGTCCTTGCCAAGCGCGACCCCGCAGGGGTTCGTGTGCTTCACAATCACGCAGCATGCTTCGTCAAACTCCCTTGCTATCTCAACTGCTGTTGTTGAGTCAAGTATGTTGTTGAATGAGAGCTGCTTCCCGTTTAATTGCTCTGCAGATGCAAGCCCTTCTTTCGTGTTTATGTAGTAGGCTGCCTTCTGGTGGGGGTTCTCACCGTACCTCAGGTCCTGCTTCTTCTTGAAGCTCAGGTTCAGCGTATCAGGGAACAGAATCCCCGCCTTCCTGTTCAGGTAGCTGCTTATTATTGAGTCGTACCTTGCTGTGTGCGCAAATGCCTTTCTCGCAAGCTCGTACTTTGTTTCCCTGCTTACCTCGCCCTTTTCCCTGACCTCCTGCACAACCTTGCCGTAGTCAGCAGGGTCCACTATGACTGCCACGTACTCAAAGTTCTTGGCAGCAGCCCTTATCATCGTGGGGCCGCCGATGTCAATGTGCTCTATCGCCTCCTCAAACTTGTGGTCTTTTGAGATGATGTCCTCAAAGGGGTAGAGGTTTATTGCAGCGATGTCAAATGGCTCTATGTACTGCTCCCTCAGCTCCTCCATGTGCTGCTCTGTCCTCTTTGCGAGCAGGCCGGCGTGTATCTTTGGGTGCAGGCTCTTCACCCTGCCATTGAGTATCTCGGGGAATCCTGTGAGCTCGGATATTGTTGTGACCTTGACGCCATTGTCCCTCAGAAGTTTTCCTGTTCCCTGCGTTGAGATTATGTCCCAGCCCAGCTCCTCCAGCGCTTTCGCAAAATCAACGACGCTGCTCTTGTCAGATACGCTTATCAGAACCCTGCGCTTGTCGTTCATTGCAGTAAAGGAGATTTTCAGGGGCTTTTTATAGGTTTCGGGGCTTGACAAGAAGGTTATTCGGCGCGTCAGCCGAAGAAGGGATGCGCCCCTGCTTAACCCTGCTTTCAGGAAAGAAGCAACTCAAAGGGTTTCATCTTAGCCAACAGGCGTCAATAAATTCTTAACACTGACCTCAGAAAGCGATTTTGGAGGTATGCGCTTGCTTACATCAAGCAGCTCAATCCCTAACAGGTTCCCGTTTTTATCTAAGTCAATTATTGTAAAATCATCTATCTTGTTGTTCCTGTGGAACTTGCCCTTTTGGAACTCAATATACAGCGCATCCGCTTCCTTATCATATGTTATTTCCATTTTACACCCAATACAAGGTAATTACCTTTATATTGGTTTCCGTTTTTTCACACACAACTTCTATCTTTCCCCTGTCCAGCTCCTTGTGAAAATAATGCTTGCCGTGTTTCTTAAAGGTTTTATCAGGGCGCTTTATTGCATCAATCACTTCACCAATAAGAATCTCCTCTTGGATGCCCTGAACTCTGCGTGCCTGCTAAACACGATTTTCATTAAAGAGTCTGTTGGCGCGGGATTAATAAATCTTTTGACGCTTTTCGTAACAGTTATCCGGACTTTTGCCTAACCCCCCTTCCTCGCGCGTGGAAAAATTCTTGCTTTTCTCAGCCTTTCTTCAATAAGGGGCTGAATCGCTACGTGGGCAGCCTTGGCTGCTTCCTCCAGCTTTTCTCTTGCCTCTTTCAGGGAAGGGGTTTCCGGGCTTCCGCTGTTTCTGAGGTCCCTGCTTGTTTCTTGGAGAATGCCTGCGAGCTCCACGAGGTC
>CAYVGP010000122.1:0-3651 GCA_964451135.1 uncultured Methanosarcinales archaeon | reverse complement strand
ATGAGGTGCAACAAATGAAAACTTGCAACAAAGCCCCTTTAGCGAAAATATTTTAAATGCGCAGGTTATCTGGTGTTTGAAGAGGGGGTGATTGCATGGCTTCAGGTTCTGTAAACGTTGTTGCTGTCGTTGTTGCTTCAATAGCAAGCATGCTTGTCGGGGCTCTGTGGTATTCTCCTTTAATGTTCGGCACAACATGGAAGCGCTTGATGGAGCTTCCTGAGAAGAAGGCGAAGGAACTCAAGAAGCGCAGCTCGAGCTCATACTCCTTTGCGTTTCTTTCATCTCTGGTGGCAAGCCTTGTTCTTTACTTCGCAATCAGCTCGCTAGGCGCTGCAGGGGTTGCGCAGGGAATGGCTGTCGGCTTCTGGGTGTGGCTAGGCTTTGTTGCCACAACCCAGCTCGGTGCGGTCCTCTGGGAAGGAAAGCCCTTTGAGCTTTACGCATTAAACGCCACGTACAGCCTTGTCTCCTTCGTGGTGATGGGAGCAATCCTCGGCGCATCGCTTTAGCTTTTTTTTTATTCCTGGAAGTGCTCTGCTGTGTAGGTCTGAACTTCCAGGTTTCCAGTCCGCCACTCATTAGCTGGAAGTCCTGCCTTGAGGCATAGCTCTGAAAGGAATTCCTCTGGCGCGGGGACGCTTTCCCAGACCTGGGGCAGAAAGGTTGCGCTTCTGAGCCCTTCTCTCACTATCACTCCCGGCTTTTTTTTCTCAAGAATTTTCAGAAGCTCTTCTGCGTCCTTGTAGTATAAGCCTTCGGGCTGCGACAGCACCGAGACCTCAATTTTCACAAGCCCCTTCTCTTCCTCGCTCAGGGGCGGGAATCTTGGGTCGCTGTACGCTGCGTTCACAGCGTTCTCAGCCACAGCAAGGCAGAGTTCTTTCACAGGCTCTATGTAGCCGATGCAGCCCCTCAGGTTTCCCTTGAGTGTGAGGGTCACGAACGCCCCTCTTTTCTCCCTGAGTGCAGGCGTAAGTTCCCCGAAGTCCTTCTCGCCCAGCTTCTTTGGGTGTATCTCAATCGCCCTTCTCGCGATACTGAGCAGGGTTTTCTTTTCCTTCTCGCTGAGCATCACTCCACCACCGCAAAGCTCGCATAACCAACGACCCTGCTGCTGTCCCCTGAGACGTCCCCCGAGTTCTTGTAGTCAAGGAAAACGGCTTTCCATTCCCTCATCCTCGCCAGCTCCAGCAGGATTAATATGGGCACGATGCCGCACGCCTCCCCTTCCCTGAGGAGCCTCTCCGGGTCAAGGCTCTTTATTGCCTCAATTGTCGCTGAGTCCATCCTTGATGCTGTGTCATAGTCGTGGTAGTGGCTCAGGTCAGAGCTCACAACAAGCAGAGTGTCATCATCCAAGAACTCGTTGAGGATCCTTGCCTCCTCAGCCGGCTCTGCCTCTCCTGCCACAAGCGGAACAAGGCTGAAATCTCCGAGAGCGAGCTGGAGGAAGGGGACCTGCACCTCAACAGAGTGTTCCTGCACGTGCGCTTCTGCGTTTTTTGGGAAGGGGTTTTCTGCTATCTTGACTCTGCCGAGGGGAGTGAGCCACTCCTGGTTTGCGTCGCTTGCAACCCCGCGCAAGCCAACGTAGTGAGACGGCCCCGTTACAATTACCCGCGTTGGTTTTTTCTTCATGGTTCTGAGCAGGGAATATGCCTGAGCAGCAACCTGGCCTGAGTAGATGTATCCGGCGTGCGGCACTATCAGCGCCCTGATGCCTCCCTTGATTTTTCTGGGGCTTGCCTTGCTCATGAACTCATTTACCATCTCCTTCAGCTCTTCAGGCCCAGCAGGGTAGAACATCCCTGCCACTGCAGGATTCCTTGTTCCCATTATTCCCACACCCCTGGTATGCTTTCGCCGCACTTGGCGCATTTTCCTTTTTCCATGCCTTCCGCGCTCACATGGTAGCCGTTTCTCTTTATGAGCAGGCTCTTGCATTTTGGGCAGTAAGTGCTGGAGTTCTCCTCGTCAATGATGTTGCCGACATACACGAATTTTAGGCCTTCCTCCCTGCCTATTCTAACTGCTTTAAGCAGGGACTCCCTGCTTGTTGCTGGCACGTCAGTCATTTTGTAGTCTGGGTGGAATGCTGTCACGTGCCACGGGATGTCAGGGCTTGTGTCCCTGATGAAGCGCGCTATGTTCCCGAGCTCATCCTCTGAGTCGTTCTGCCCTGGTATCACCAGGGTTGTTACCTCAATCCATATCCCGAGCTTGTGCGCGTGCCTTATGGTGTCCAGCACCGGCTGGAGCCTTGCCTTGCAGAGTTTCCTGTAAAAATCGTCGCTGAATGCCTTGAGGTCTATGTTCATTGCGTCAATTACTTCAGCGAGCTTCTCCATGGCTTCCTCTGACTCGTAGCCGTTGCTGACCATCACGTTTTTCATGCCCTGCTCCTTTGCAAGCCTTGCGGTGTCGTAGAGGTACTCAAAGAATATGACCGGCTCGTTGTAGGTGTAGGCTATGCTTGGTATGCCCTGCCTCTTGCATGTCTCAACTATCTTTTCTGGCGGGAGCTCGTAGCCGTATTTTCCGACCTCCACCCCCATGAGCTCGGGCTTTTTTTCTTTCAGCAGCTTTATCCTCAGCTCCCTTGTCACCTGGGATATGTCCCAGTTCTGGCAGAAGATGCACGCAAAATTGCACCCCACTGTCCCCAATGAGAAGATGGGGGTTCCTGGAAGGAAATGGAAGAGGGGCTTTTTCTCAACAGGGTCGACGTTGACTGCGGATGCCTTTCCGTAAACAAGAAGGTAGAGCTCCCCGTTTATGTTCTGCCTCACCCCGCAGACCCCTGTGTGCCCCTCTGCAATGAGGCATCGCTGTTTGCAGGCAGTGCACCTCACCTTCCCGTCCTCCTTCTCGAACAGGATTGCCTTTTTCATTTTTCCGCAAGTGAGGAGGGTTCGGAGAATAAAAAGCTTGTGGAATAATGTTGATGGGCCTGCCTCCTAGGGAGGCATGCTTCAGCACTTGGCGCCCTGCCGGGCACGCTCAAAAATCGCCTGAGGCAGGATTAAGCAGGGCTGCGTCAAGTGCCAGGGTGGGGGCTTGCGGCAGCGGAGTAAATGGCGGGGGCGCCGGCCCCTTAGACAGCGGACCGCCGCCCCTCATCTGGCTTGCCCGAAAAGCGAAAGCTTTTTATATCTCATATGTTCTCTGCGTTCATATGAATGATAAATACATTCGTGCCTATTACGGGCTCTCCCAAAACACGGTCTACAGGGCGTATAAGCTCTTTTTCGGGACCTTGACGAGCCACCACAGGCTGAGGATAATCAATGACCTGAGGGGAAAGGACATGAGTGTTTCAGAACTCACAAAAAAGCTGGGCTCGGATCAAACAAGCATCTCCCACCACCTTGCAAGAATGAAAAGATGCGGCTTTGTGAATGTCAATAAGAGGGGCAAGTACAGGATTTACTCCCTGAATGAGAACACAATCAAACCAATGATGGAAATAATTGAAAAGCACATGGATGAGCACTGCTTGAGGATTATCCAAAAAAAAGAGGTGGCGAAAAAATGAGACTGAAAAAATTAAGCGTTGTTTTAGTGGCACTCTTGTTTACTGTTTTTCTTTTGGGTACAGCAATGGCCTCGCTCAGGGACATAGAGATCACCAAGGAAGAGATCAGCCCC
>CAYVGP010000121.1:0-3705 GCA_964451135.1 uncultured Methanosarcinales archaeon | reverse complement strand
GTAGGGGGTTCCCAGCACAAGGGCAGAATACCCGAAACGCCTCTCTGCCCCCGGCACCTCAAAACCGAAATATTTCTTTGAGAAGTATATTGCGCCGCCGTTCTCAACAATAAAGGGGTGCGCAATGCCCAGCCTTTTCTGGTACCCCTCCATCTCCCTTCTCGTCTTGCTTGAGCACAGAATAAGCGGCACGTTTCTCTTTTTCAGCAAAGATAAGGCTCTCCGCGCTTTTGTGAAGGAGTAGGTTCGCTTGTCAACCAAGGTTCCGTCAATGTCCGAGAATATTACTGCCTGCATTTTTCTTCTGAACAAAAGGTTTACGCCCTCAACCAGTCCGGGTCTTTCTTGAACTTTCTCCTGTACTCAGGAAGGGTTATGATAGGGGGCCTCTGCTTGTCCTCAAGGCGAACCTCGTCAAGAACGTACTGCTGCTCCTTTGTTATCTTTATCTGCCTGTAAGTCCTCTTTATTTTTCCCACATGAATGAGTTTTCCAAGAGTGTTGGCCCTTCTTGCAAACACCCCCAGAATTGCGAAAGCCATCCTGCTCAAACTGGCAAGGCTCTGGTTTCTGTGGACTCTCCTGAACAAGTCAACCTGCGCCATTGAGGAAAGGCCGAATTTTTTGGTCATGTCTATGAGCATTGCTGTTTCAACCCCGTAGCCGGTGAAGTATGGTATGCGCTCAAGCACAAACCTCCTTGCTGCGCCCTCGCCGCTGAGGGGCTGGATGAAGCCAGTGAGCCTGCGGAAGTACTGGTTGAAGAGCGGCCTGACCAGAAGCTCGGTGACCCTTCCCCCTCCGAGGGGCTCCAGCCTGTCCCCAACCTTGATAGGCCTCTTGTAAAAGGGCTTGATGAAGCTCAGCTTGGGATTAGTCAGCAGTGGGCCTACGAGGCCATAGACAAATCTCGGGTGGAAGTTCCTTATGTCAGCGTCAACCCAGCACAGGATTGAGCCTGAAGTCACGTAAAGGGCTTTCCACAGGTTCTCTCCCTTTCCCTTGTAGGAGCCGTACCTCCTAAGGATGTCAGCAGACCTGTAAACAACAGCCCCCTGCTCTTTTGCGATATTGACTGTGTCGTCAGTGCTCCCTGAGTCAACCACAACGAGTTCATCAACCAGCTTCCTCCTGTTCATCAGCTTTTCGCGTATTGTATAGACAATCTTCCCTATTGTCGCTGCCTCGTTCAGGGTGGGAATCACAACGCTGATTGTCTGCTTCTGCTTCTTCTTCAGCTGAACCAGCCGCTTTATGTTTGAGAAGCTCGATGCCTTGTACCTCTGCCTGTCAAACCATTCCTCAACCTTCATAAAGCAAGTGTTAAGAGGGTAGCTTATTAATTTTTTGTTTTCCAGAAACGGAGTTTGAGAAATTCACTCTTTCAAAAAACCGTAGCCAATGAGCCTGAACCTGTCCCCTATCCTTCTTGAGATAGTAACCCTTGAGCCCTCTTCAGCGCACACAGGCAGCTTGAGCCGGACATGAACAGTGTTCTTTCCGAGCTTGTCCACAACCCCCACTGTCGCAGAAGAGTTAACATTGTGCATGAGAACCTCCCCGAGCTTTATGTTCTCAACCTTCAGGTCCTCCTGGGTTCCGACAACGCGCTCAAGAAGATGAACTTCAAGAGAAAGCTCATTCCTGACTGGAGGAAGCTGGCCAGGGAGCCCTACCAAAGAACCCGCAAGCTGGTCTGACTTGACTATTGAGGGATCAAGCATGGTGGAAACTCCTACAGAGCCACCCGGCCCAACCTCATCAACGATGTTTCCCCCTGCTGCGAGAGAAGCAATCCTGGTTATTATGGGCTTGTATGTTTTCTGGTTCTGCTCCTCAACCATCCTTCCAGGCCTTATCTCAATTTCCTGTCCCTTCTTAAGAACGCCCTGCTTAAGCACTCCTCCAAGAACCCCTCCCTGAAGCTTCTCAACATGGGTTCCGGGCTTGTTTATGTCAAAGCTCCTGGCGACAAAGAAGAGAGGGGGCTTTGAAGGGTCCCTCTTGGGAGTCGGGATGTGTTCCTGAATAGCCTGGAGCAGGAAGTGTATGTTTACGCTGTGCTGGGCAGAGATAGGAATTATGGGGGCGTCCTTGTACCTGGTTGTTTGGATAAACCGCCTTATTTCCTCATAGTTCCTCTTCGCCTGCTCCTCACTAACCAGGTCTATCTTGTTCTGGATTATCACTATCTTTTCAACCCCCACTATCTCCAGAGCCATGAGGTGTTCCCTTGTCTGGGGCTGGGGGCAGTTCTCATTTGCAGCAACAAGGAGGAGCGCGCCGTCCATTATCGCTGCGCCTGATATCATTGTTGCCATCAGGGACTCGTGCCCGGGCGCATCCACCAGGCTTATCTTCCTGAGGAGCTTGGCGGGCTTTCCGCATTTTTCGCAAACGTTCTTTGTTGAGAACCTTTCAGGGCCTTTGCATGATGAGCACTGGTAAACAGAGAAGTCAGCATACCCCAGCCTGATAGTTATCCCCCTCCGTATCTCCTCTGAGTGGGTGTCGGTCCATTTTCCCGAGAGGGCCTTGACAAGCGTTGTCTTGCCGTGGTCAACATGCCCCACTAGGCCGAGATTCAGCTCTGGCTGCACATACTTTTCGTCCTTCTCCGGTGTTTTTTGCTTTTTTTGGGCCATATTCATCTCTTTTCTCAATCAAGTTTTATTTCAAGGGCTTTTTCTTTAACGTGCTTCTTGATGGTTTTAATGAATTCATCCAGCTTCATCCCGTAACGAACCTTGCCGTCCAGCGTCCTCACAGCGAGTTGCTTGTTTTCTTTTTCCTTTGCCCCGATAGTGATAAGAAGAGGGATTTTGTCCAGCTGGGCGAACCTTACTTTTTTTGGAACCGACTCAGCCCTTGCGTCAAGCTCTGCCCTGATGCCCTCTTTCCTCAGCAGAGAGAGGACCTCTTCAGCAAAGTCTGCTGACTCATCGCTCACAGTTATTACTCGGGCCTGCACAGGAGCAATCCACAAGGGGAATGCCCCTCCGAAGTGCTCTATGAGGATTCCTATGAAGCGCTCCATGCTCCCCACCAGCGCTCTGTGAACCATTACAGGGCGATGGGTGTTCTGGCCGTCCTCCCCGACATAGCGAAGGTCAAACCTCTCAGGCATTGAGAAATCCACCTGGATTGTGCCGCACTGCCAGGTTCTTCCAATCGCGTCCTTGATGTGGAAGTCTATCTTGGGCCCGTAGAACGCGCCCTCCCCCTCGTTTATCTTGTATTGGAGCTTTTTGCTCTCAAGGGCCTTTTTCAGGGCTTCCTCTGCCCTGTCCCAAACCTCTTTTGAACCCATTGCCTTCTCAGGCCTTGTTGAAAGCTCAACACGGTAGTTGAAGCCGAAGGTTGAGTAAATCTTCTCAACAAGGGAAATGCACCCCGCGACCTCTCTTTCAAGCTGCTCAGGCGTGCAGAATATGTGGGCATCGTCCTGGGTGAAGCGCCTCACTCTGAGGAGGCCGTGGAGCACTCCTGAGAGCTCATGCCTGTGCACCATGCCGAACTCAGCCATCCTTATTGGAAGCTCCCTGTAAGACCTCACCCTGGAGCTGTATATGAGGGTGTGCCCCGGGCAGTTCATCGGCTTTATAGCAAAGTCCTCGTTGTCTATCTTCACAAAGTACATGTTTTCCTTGTAGTGGTCCCAGTGCCCGCTCTGCTTCCAAAGGGTGTTCCTCATCAGTATTGCGG
>CAYVGP010000120.1:0-3711 GCA_964451135.1 uncultured Methanosarcinales archaeon | reverse complement strand
ATTTTATAAATGGCCTTTAAATACCTCAATGCAGAGTTCTCTTTTGCCTTTAACCAGCTAGGCAGGAGAGCAGGAGACAAAATGAGCAAAACAAAGAAAGGAGACTTCATAGAGCTTCATTACACAGGCATGATTAAGGACACAGGAGCTGTTTTTGACACAACTGAGAAGGAAATCGCACTTAAAGCAGGGATTCACTCAGACAAAGCAACATACAGCCCTATCGTGGTGTGCATTGGAAAGGGGCATGTCATAAAGGGGCTGGACTCCCGCTTGGAAGGGGCGGAGATAGGCAAGGACGTGGAGATTCACGTGCCTGCTGAGGAGGCATTCGGAAGGAGAAACCCCGAGCTGATACAGCTTATTCCCACCTCAAAATTCAAGAAGGAAGGCATTGAGCCAGTGCCAGGGCTTGAGATAAACGTTGACGGAATGCTCGGGGTTGTGAAGAGCGTGTCAGGAGGCAGGACCCTTGTTGACTTCAATCCGCCCCTTGCCGGGCACGACGTTGTTTACCGGGTAAGGGTTATCAGAAAAATTGAGGACTCAAAGGAGAAGCTTCTCAGCGCATTAAGGGCAGAAACAGGAAGGGACGCTGATGTAAGGATAGAGGGCTCAAAGGCATTCATTGACTTGGGCATGGAACTCAACCAGAGCCTCAAAGAGGTTCTTGAGTCACGATTAAAAGAGATGGTCAGGGAAATCAATGAATTTGAGTTTGCCTCAAAGAACGCTGAAAGAGAAGCAGGCAAGAAAGCTGAGGAAGGAAAAGATTCACCGAAAGCCAACAAGCAGCAATAGATTTAAATACCAGTAATGGGAAAGAACTATCATAAACCTTCAGGGTGGTGCCAGTGGATGATTTTATCAGGGAAGAGGAAAGCGACAAGGGCTTGGGCAGCTCTTCTTCAGCTTCTGAGTCAGAGAGGAACGAGCCATCAATTAAGGCTGAAACAAAGGCCAACATTGTTGACGAAGAGCTTGAGAGGATTCTCTCAAAGCAGAAAGCAACCATAAAGGTTGTGGGAACAGGCGGCGGCGGAAACAACACCATAAACAGGATTGCAGAGGTGGGAATACAGGGTGTTGAGACAATCGCCATCAACACTGACGCCCAGGACCTCCTATACACCACTGCTGACAAGAAGATACTCATCGGGAGGGACCTCACCCAGGGTCTCGGCGCAGGCTCTGTCCCTAAAATAGGCGAGGAGGCCGCAAGGGAGTCTGAGCACGAGCTGAAAAAGGCCCTTGAGCATTCTGACATGGTCTTCATAACCTGCGGGCTCGGCGGAGGAACAGGAACAGGCTCTGCCCCCGTGATCGCAGAGATTGCCAAGAAGCAGGGGGCTTTAACAGTCGGGGTTGTGACAACCCCCTTCACCATGGAAGGCCAGCGCAGGTACGAGAACGCTCTCATGGGGCTTGAGAGGCTTGAGTCTCAGGTTGACACACTCATAGTAATTCCCAACGACAAGCTTTTGGAGCTTGCCCCGAACCTCCCCCTGCACACAGCATTCAAGGTCGCTGACGAGATACTCACAAACGCTGTCAAGGGAATAGCAGAGATGGTAACAAAGGCGGGGCTTGTCAACCTTGACTTCGCTGACATAAGGGCTATAATGTCGGACGGGGGCGTCGCCCTTATCGGCGTTGGCGAGTCGGACTCTGAGAGCAGGGCTGTTGAGGCAGTTGAGAAGGCAATAGCAAACCCGCTGCTTGACGTGGACATAAGCGGGGCAAGCGGGGCCTTGATTAATGTTTCAGGAGGCACTGACCTGACCCTTGACGAGGCGAGAAAGGTCATAGAAACAGTGTCTGAGAGGCTTGACGAGGACGCAAAGCTCATCTGGGGAGCCCAGATATCTGAGGACATGCGCAACACGCTCAGGGTGATGCTCATAGTCACAGGGGTTTCCTCATCGCAGATATTCGGTGGAGGCAAGCGCATCCTTGGAAAGGACGCGAAGGACATTGAGGAAGAGCTGGGCATAGAGTTCATAGACTGAAAGGGTGGTTTTTTTGAACATAACAAAGCTTAAGTCGTTTTACCACGAGTGCATAAGGGTGCTGAAAGTGACAAAGAAGCCTGACAAGCAGGAGTTCCTGACAATAGTCAAGGTGTCGGGCCTCGGAATAATACTCATCGGATTCATAGGCTTCATTGTCCATTACATCTGGACTGTTCTGTCTTAGAAGGAGAGATGATTCGCATGGAAGAAAAATCAGGCACGGAAGCAAATGAGCAGGAAAACCCAAAGGCAGCTCATACGCCGATCAAGATAGCGGGTGCTGCAGAGGTAAGGTCAGGCATGGAGCAGCAGGAGGCAGAGGAGGAACCTGTCAAAGAAGAGGTAAGCGAGGAGGAGGACCTCCCGACAATATTCGCTCTGAGGACAACCGCCAACAGGGAAGACCAGGTCATGGATTTTGTTTCCTCAAACGCAAAGAAAAGGGGAATGAAGGTCTTCTCTGTGATAAGGCCCCACGGCATGCGCGGCTACATATTCCTTGAGGCTGCGAACAGGAGCGAGGCAGAGCAGGCCGCATACAACGTCCCATACGCAAGGGGAATACTCCCTGCGCCAATCAACTACCATGAGATAGAGCACATGCTTGAGCAGGTCAAGAGAGAGGTCAACATCAAGAAGAACGACATTGCGGAAATAATTTCAGGGCCCTTCAAGAGAGAAAAATGCAAGATAACAAGGGTTGACAAGGCAAAGGAGGAGGTTGTTGTAGAGCTTTTGGAGGCAGCTGTCCCCATACCCATAACCCTGAAGATGGACGCAATAAAGGTCATCAGGAGGGAGGGCGCGGAAGAGGAAAGCGAGTCTGCTTAAGCCTTCTTAAGGATTCCTCAGCCCAAAAACCCCTCCCGGCCTCAAGACGAAAAGCATTTAAATAGCTCGCTGTTCACGACTCAGAGAGGTTTTGAAATGGCAAAAGAAAACATCAAGGTCCTTATTGAGGGTGGCAAGGCCACTGCAGCTCCCCCCCTCGGTCCTGCCCTGGGTCCTATGGGAGTCAACATAGGCCAGGTGGTTGCGGACATCAACGCAAAGACTCAGGCGTTCAAGGGCATGCAGGTCCCTGTCACAGTCACAGTTGACACCGAGACAAAGGAGTACGAGATAAGCGTTGGAACTCCCCCTGCCTCAAGCCTCATTCTCAAGGAAGCAGGGGTTAAGAAGGGCTCAAGCAACCCCCTCGCTGACAAGGTTGCAGACCTCAAGATAGAGCAGGTCATAAAGATTGCGATGATGAAAGAATCCGCGCTCCTCGGCAAGACACTCAAGGAAAGGGTCAAGGAGATTGTTGGGACGTGCCACTCAATGGGGATACTCGTTGAGGGAGTTCCTGCTCCTGAAGCCGTAAAAATGATCAATGAAGGCAGGTTTGACAGGGAAATAGCCGAGCAGAAGACAGAGCTCAGCCAGGAAGAACTCAAGGAGCTTGAGGAAGAGAAGAAGAAGCTCGCAGAGGAGAGCGAGAAGAGAAGGGAGGAGTTCATTGCCAAGGCAAAGACGATAATATCTGCAATGCAGGGAAAGGAGAGGTCGCAGATAAAGGCAAAGCTTCATGAGGAGAAGATACCTGAGCAGATAATCAACGAGCTCCTGCCCGAAGAGGAGAAAAAGGAGGAAAAGAAGGAATAATTCTTTTCCGAATATGCGCCGAGAATCTTGCGGGAATTCCCTGTTTCTTGAC
>CAYVGP010000119.1:0-3826 GCA_964451135.1 uncultured Methanosarcinales archaeon | reverse complement strand
ACCAGAGTTGCGAGAAATTGTAATCACTGATGAAGCATTGTACAAGGCAAAGGTGATAGCTGAAGAAATAAACAGATTAGTTGGATACAAAATTGAAGTAAGAGGAATCCTGACAGACATTATTGAAAAAAAAGGAGAGCGCCCAATAGTGCGTGATGTGCATATTTCTTTTGACCAAATGGATGAAATCAGCAAGGCATGGGGCGAGAGGGGCCTAAGTATTTATGAGAAGGTTATGCTTCGAGAAAAGGGCCAAACACTGGCTGGCTTGATACACTCTCACGGTCCTCACCATGCCTTCCATTCAGGTTTTGATTATAACGTCATTCAGCATATGCTTCCTGTGGCTTCACTTGAAAAAATGCTTGACACAGGAGATACAATCAGATACCTGCCGAGTCTTGTTATAAATGACAGGACTAGTGTAGGGTATTATAAGGAAAATGAAAGGGATTACAACGTAAGCATAGGACTTCTTCTGCCTTGGGAGGATCCCGGTGCAGGTGAAAAGCAAAAGAAGGTTTATTTCAACAAAAATCTGCCGCTGAAAGTAATCCGCGAGAGAAATAACATAAGCATTGACCGCGAACTTATCAGAGCCCAAATAATGGACAGAACCATGGTTCCAACCAGGATAGGGAACGAAATTGTGTACGAGCGCCTAGTGGAACAGATTTCAAAAAGAACCGGAAAAAGTGTTGAAGAGCTTCTGGAGCCACTGAAAAGAGAGCCCAATTATCGCCAAATTACTTTAATGGAGGTTTCCCAGCAAGATGAAGAAAAAGTAAGAAGGCTAATTGAAAAAAACTGGCAGCATCACAAGAAACTCGCTAAGGCCAGCACTGAAGAAGGCAAGACCCTGTCAAACTCCCCTACCGAAAAGGAGCGCTCAATTGATGCTAAGGTGAAGGAGGTTTCCGAATTATATGAGGTGGAGCTAGACGGAAACACGCTTTACGTTTACAGCAGGCTTCCCAACGTTGTTGTGAAATACGTAGGAACCAATGAGAACGATTACAGGGCCCCCAAACAGAGCACAAAGTCTGCTGCAATAAGAAAACAACCTAGCCCCGCTAAGAGAACAAGGTCCAAAAGAAGAAGAGCGCATCGCAACAAAGCCGTGAAAGCTTCCCCGCACGTCCCTTACCAACACTCCAACAGAGCTATGTCAAAAACCGAATACAGCAAGTACGAGCCCGTGCCTTTAATTGAGCCACTGACACGCAGCACTCTTCCTCACTACCAAACAACCACTTTCGGGTTGCTCGGCAAGGCGGTCACGCTTCCCTTCAAGATTCTGTCCTCAATATACCGCTCCTTGTGGCCTGCCAACCCAGAAGAAAAAGCACCAAAGTGAATCCTCTCGTTTCTTAATCACGAGAATTGAAAAACTGCCCCACCTGGGATTTGAACCCAGGTCGCGGCCTCGAGAGGGCCGCATGATTGGCCGGACTACACCAGTGGGGCGCGCGGTTAGTTTTTTACGTGCTTTTTGTTGGAGTCGTGTTTCTCTTTTGTCGCTGTCTTTTTTGGGGGGCGTGGGGCTTTATGCCTCAGTTCTTTTGACCCGGCTTTTTGTAAAACGCGGGCAGGTCTGGCCGGACCACGCCACTGGGGCGCTTAAAACACCCCACATCCTTGAGCAGAGAAGCCCAATCCATTTATAAATATAACTCTTTGCAGGCCGTTATTAAGCAAATATTTAAATACTTATTTGGCTGGGAGGAATGAGGTGGCAAATGCAAAAAAGAGGCTTGCCCTGGTAATCGGTTTTGCGGCAGCTTTAGCTCTGCTCATTGTTATATCAGGGTGCAGAGATGATTCCTCTGCCTCCCCTGAGCCCAAAAAAGCCGTTGAGTCATGCGGCGAGGGAGAGATGCTCTGCTTCTCTGACTGCATTCCCCTTGACTCCTGCTGCACCTCCAATGACTGCGACAAGGGATTTGAGTGCGTGAATAACGAGTGCGTCAATCCCTGCGAGAATGTCACGTGCGAGGGAGAGCTTTATTGCAGCAACGGAGAGTGCGTGTGCCCCGAGGGCTTAAAGCAGTGCGGGGATGCCTGCATTCCCGAGGCAGGGTGCTGTTCCCAGGAGGACTGCTCAAACACCACAGTGTGCTTCAACAACCAGTGCGTTGAGCCCTGCCAGGCAGTCCAGTGCAGCGACAGGGAAACATGCGTTGGCGGGGAGTGCGTGTGCAGGGACAACTATGTCAGGTCTGTGAACGGGAACTGCATAGAAAAGGGCCTCTGCGCAGCTGACGAGGACTGCGAGGAAACACAGAAGTGCGAGAGCGGCATCTGCGTGGAGAACTGCTACAGCTACAAGGAGCCTGTGGAGATAAGCGAGTGCTTCTTCAGGGAAGCCCTTAGAACAGGGAACGTTGAGACCTGCGAATTTGTAAAAGAAGACAAGAGGAACAGGTGCGTATTTGAGGTGGCTGTGAAAAACAAGGAGAGAAGCCTGTGCTTCCTCCTGCCTGTAAGCCCCCCCGCCTCGCAGTGGCAATACAACAGGCAGCTCTGCGTGATAGAGGTTGCGAAGGTGAGCCAGAACCCGGATCTCTGCAGGGACACTCCGAAGTGGACGAACCTTGACCCTCCTGACAGAGACGCATATTGCAGGCAGAAGGTCGTTGAGTACATAGAGTCCCTCACAATCAAGGACATAGAGGAGTGCGGGGACAGCTGCGGGTGCAGGTACCGATTTGCTTTGAGGACAGGGCCGGAGCTCTGCAGCAAAGTCTGCCCAGAGAACAGAAGCAGCTGCCTGAACGAGTTTTACGAGGGATAGCAGGATGGGAATTGTTGAGCTGATTCTCGCCGCAATCCTTCTCATTGCAGGAGTGGCCTTTGCCTTCATTCTGGGAAAGAAGATAGGGTTCCTCAGAGCGAGGCAGGAGTTTGAGTCAAAAATACCTGTGCTGAGGCAGGAGGCTGTAAGCAAGAGCAGGGCTGTTCTCTCCGGCCAGTTCTCTGAGCAGCTCGCCCCCTACCTTCCGGACTTCCCTTTTTCCCCGACAGAGGCGAGATTCATCGGGAAGCCGGTGGACTTCATAGTCTTCAGGGGGATGGACAGCAGGGAGATTGAGAGCGTTGTTTTTGTGGAAGTCAAGTCAGGGAGCAGCACCTTGTCCAAGCCCCAGAGGCAGCTCAAGGAGGCTGTTGAGAATGGCAGGGTTTCATGGTTTGAGTACAGGGTTCCCAAAGACCTCACTCAAGCCAAAGAATAATCAGCCTGACAAAAACAAACACCATCACAGCGAGGAAAAGGAAGAAGAGAGCAATGGACGCCTCTGTTGAAATGCCGGCCAAAATGGCTGAGAGCACAAACAGCGCGAGAGCAACCCACATCATCAGCCCGATTCTGGTCTTCATGCTGCCAAGGTGCGCGCATTAATTAAAAAAGCTGTTGCTTGATGGGAGAAACTTCGGAAAGACCGTAAACGCTTCCTCAAATCAAGAATAATGCTCCCAGCGTTCTTGTTAAGCACGGTTTCAGGACGAGCACGTTTATGATCTTTTAAACTATCACAGCCAAACTCTTTTGCAGGTGCGAACCAGCTTAGACACAATAATCGTGCTTATGTTCTGAGCTAAACAAATCTTAGATGTAGACACTATTCTGAATGCTGTTTAACAATACAAACACGTTTCTTAAAATTAAGCTTGTACATGATTGCTGCCAAAGGCGACAATCATATGTAAACTAAAAACATGATAGCACATTATCATTCAAAAATAGTAACATATAAAAAATAATTCATTTTCACGGCTAATATGAAATCCTTTGGCGTAGTTGGTTTGCGGTCTCCTCGCTGTTTTT
>CAYVGP010000118.1:0-3986 GCA_964451135.1 uncultured Methanosarcinales archaeon | reverse complement strand
ATTGCAAGGCAGTCGGCTTCGCGACAGGAATTGGGGTTCTGCAACACCCCGCGCCCTGAAGAGAGCCATGCGGGCTGTTCCAATAAGGGTTAATGAAACAGGGGAAATGCTTGGAATGCGAAAAATATTAATACCAGCGATGCTGAGGCATGCTTATGCTAGCCGTATTGTCGCTTGTGTTCAGCATTCTCGTGGCAGCCCACTACTCCTCGGCAATACTTGTCGGGGCGGGAAAAGTCAAGCCCTCCAATGCGAGGATAATGACTGAGACAGCCAAAGCAGTCGGCGCATTAGTCCTCGGCTACGTGCTTGCGGGGGTGTGGTAAATGGACCCTGCCTTCGCAACCTATGTGAGAAACAACTCCCTCTGGCTCCTTGCCTTGTCTCTTCTAATA
Organism: uncultured Methanosarcinales archaeon; assembly: GCA_964451135.1. Lineage (GTDB taxonomy): Archaea > Nanobdellota > Nanobdellia > Woesearchaeales > JAADFO01 > CAYVGP01. Next base: position 3,591 of record CAYVGP010000118.1, on the reverse strand, counting down.
TGGTACGCAGGGGTGCAGAGCAACACAGGAATAAAAGGAGTCCTTCTGGTCCCTGTTGCCTTATGCCTCATAGGGACTCTCCTGATACTCACCCGGTACAGGCACTTCAGCTAGGGCTTTCTTCAAGATGACTCTCAGCTTTCTGCGGATAGGGCACAGGGGAGCGAGAAGCCTGGAGCCAGAGAACACTCTCCTTTCTTTTAGGAGGGCCATTGAGCTCGGCGTGGATGCTGTTGAGATGGATGTGAGAAAGACAAGGGACAACAAGCTTGTGATTATTCACGACGAAAGAGTTGACAGAACCACAAATGGAAGCGGCCTTGTTTCTGAGATGACTCTTGAAGAACTCAAGAAGCTTGACGCAGGCAAGGGAGAGGCAATACCGACCCTTGACGAGGCGATTGGGTTGTGCAGGGGAAGGGTCCGCATGCTTATAGAGCTGAAGGAGGACGGCATGGAAAGGGATGTTGCAGGGGAGCTGGCGAGGCACGGGGTTGAGGGCGAGTGCGAGGTGATATCCTTCAAACACAGCAGGCTTCTGAGAATAAAGGAAATATCCCCTGACATAAGGACCGGCGCGCTCTTCGTGGGCTTCCCGGTGAGGCCGCACCAGCTCGCGCGTGACGCAGAAGCAGACCTCGTGGTTGCCCAGCACAGCTTCGTCACTCCCGAGTTTGTGGAGCTCTGCCACAAAAACAATGTGAGGGTTTATGTGTGGAACATCAATGACAGGGAAACAGTCAAGAGGCACGCATCCTTCGGGGTTGACGGCATCGCAACTGACGATCCGAGGGTTTTTGAGGGGTTGTGAATGATTGAGGTGAAAACATCCGACAGGTTTGAGGTTGTGGACATCACAAACGAGGTGCAGGACCTTGTTGAGAAAAGCGGGGTCAAGGACGGCGTTTGCGTGGTTTTTGTTGTGCACGCAACAGCAGGGATAACTTTGCTGGAGAACTACGACCCTGATATATGCAGCGACTTCATGGAGTTTCTTGAGAAGATTGTTCCGCACGGGGTGTGGAAGCACGACAGGGTGGACGGGAACGGGGACGCGCACATCAAGGCCGCTATTGTCGGGCCCTCTGAGTGCCTTGTTGTCAAAAACGGAAAGCTTGTTCTCGGAACATGGCAGAGCCTTGTGCTGTGCGAGTTTGACGGGCCCAGAAAAAGGAAGGTTGTTGTCAAGGTGCTTGGGTGAGCTACTGCTGGACTCTCCCCCTCTTCATCTTAATTATTAGGTACGCGTTCATTGAGAGCACAATCAGGAGGAGCAGGAGTATAAGGGTGTCCCTGCTCACAGGCGGCTTCTGGTCGCCCTGCGAAACCACTCTTCCAGAGGGGGCAGCTGTCAGCTTGTTGTCCTCAACAAATATGTCAAAGCTGAAGAGCTTTGAGGTGCCCAGGTAGAAGAGCTCCACGTCAAACTCGTATTTCCCGGGCACTGCCTTTGATGTGTCCCAGTAGGACTCCAGGGCCTGGACGCCGAAGGCCGGCACTGTTTCTTCAGGAGTCTTGAATTCAGCCAGCTTTTTGCCTGACTCCGCAATCACAGATGTCTTCGCAAAAACGCCTTCAACAGGCGTGTTCCAGTTGTTGGAAACTATTATGTCAAGCTTGGCAATTCCCCCCAGCGCGAACTTCTCGGCGCTTATTGAGTCAACAGTGAGCGTCGGTTCGCCGACAGAAAAGCCCTTGGTGTCGTTGGCTGCATTTCCATCGTACAAAAGGTGCGCCTTCGCGAGGTACCTGCCCGGCGGTATCACAGGCTTCCAGTTTATGTTCTCAATAAGCTCCTTCTTTGACTCAATGGAGAACTCCCTGCCAACAAGCTGGGAGAGCTTGTTTCCCAGCGGCCCTGTTATGTCAATGACTATCTTCGCCCCTGTTATGTCCTCCTTGCCGAGGTTTTTGACTTTCACAGAGAAGAATCCCTCTTTTGAGGGCTCAAACCTGCCTGCGAAGAGCTCTATTTCCGCGTATTTGGACGAGTAAGGGACAACCATTGTCAGGGTGTGCGTCACGGAAAGGGTTGCGCTTATAACAGTGCTCTGGCTCTTGAGCTCTTCTCTTGCCTCTGCTATGACAATGTCTGTGGAGATTGTTCCTTCCTTTGCCACTTCGTCAGGCATCGTGAGGTAATAGCTGACAACCTTCTCTGTTTCCCCTTCCTTGAATGAGACTATCTGCGGAGTCACGGCTATGTACTTGTCAAGCTCGCCCAATGGGTAAAGAAGCACCCTCCTCTCAGCGCCGTCCCTGTTCATTATTTTGAGTTTGATGGAAACAGTCTTTCCCGGCTCATAAATCACCTCCTTCCTGCTCGGCACCACGCCCAGTGCAAAGGCTGAGCCGGCAGCTATCAGGAACAGCAGAACTGCCAAGACTGCCTTTTTTGTTGCCTGTTTCATTTTCATGACTGCTTTGCGTTGAAGGTGATTGTGGCCTGCCTCTGGCCCGGGGGCTCGTCTGCAGGGACCTTCACGAAAAGGTCTACTGCGCCCAAGTCGCTTGCGTCAGAGTAATTCAGGTATGCTATCGCGAGCTGGGCAGAGCCGGACATGTTAAGCCAGGAAGTCGCGCTGGTTGACCAGGAGAAGCTGGGGCTTTCCGAAGTCCTGTTTGCCTTGAAGCGGAAATATGAAGTGCCGAGCTGGCCGAGAGAGCTCTGCCAGATGGATGTGCTGAGAACAGAAACATTCACCCTCACGTTGCCGTCGTTCTGTATCTGGAACGGCTCAGGGCTGGAATCAGTCGTGTCGTCGCTCTGGCTTATGGCGAGGGTGCCAAAAGAAATGCTGGAATTGACAAGGGAGATGTCAACGTACTCAACAACCGTGAAGTTCCATATGTCTGACCAGGTTCCTACATCAGTTGAGTCGTTGGCTCTGACTCTCCAATAGTATGTTGCAAAGCTGAGCTCTTCCTGCTGGCTCCACTTGTTGTCTGTTATTCCCGAGACGTCCCAGAGCGGGCTTGACATGTCGCTGTTGAGGCTTATCTGTATCTGGTACGTTAATGCGTCTCCGTCAGGGTCTGTTGCGTTGGTCCAGTTGTAGGTTGGGAGAAGCTCTGTGAAAAACTCGTCCCCGTTCGCGGGGTAGGAGAGGTTAACCTTGCCGGGAGGGGAGTTGCCTATGGTGACGTTAGAGCTGTACCCCCAGCCCGAATATTCAGAGCCGTCAAAAGCCCTCAACGCGCAGCTCCAGTTGTCGCCGACAGAAGTGTTCCCAGAACCAAGAACAGAGGAAAACACTGTGCCGTTCGCATAACTGTTATTAAAATCCAAAGACAAATTAAGAACCCCGTCCTTAAACCACCTCAAAGAAACATTCATGGTGTCACCGTCGCCATCACTCAAAGAACCAGAACAATTCAAGTCATCAGTTGTGGAAGGATTAGCAGGAGTAACATTAACAACAGGAGCAGAAGGCACCGAGTTGCTAATAGTTATGGAAGCGCTCCTCGCAGTCCCATTCTCATAACCATCCCAAGGAACAACCGTGCAGTTCCACACATCACCCCTACTAGTATTCCCAGAACCCAAAACAAAATAATTCAGCGATGCGTATTGCACAGTAAAGTTGAGAA
>CAYVGP010000117.1:0-4036 GCA_964451135.1 uncultured Methanosarcinales archaeon | reverse complement strand
ACCTTATGTTGGTTATTGTGTTGTTCTCTCTCAACTCAAAAAGGAGCTGGTTGTTTATAGCGTATATCTCTGTGCCAGTGAGAAGGTTTATGATGTCCTGGGAAAAGAAGGAGACCTGCTCGGATTCCTCAGGCACTATCCTCAGGGAGAATATCAGCACAAGGCCTATCACGATAATCCCTATTGCGAGAAACGCGTCAGCAGTGAAGAAAATCCCCTTTTTCGCCATACTCCTTGAATCCTGTCAAAAACCTTATTTAAACCTTTTGAATTTCAAAGAGGAAGGAGGGAATGCAGGGCTGTTCTTTAAGAGGGAGTGTTCAGGCTCTCAGCGTTAAGGCTTGCTTCGGGGAAAGACACAATGTCTTGTTTTGAGTGTTTTGCTTGAAGGCGTATCAGCTTTTGGCTGAAACCACGCTTTATTTATTTGAAACACCTGTGCATAAACCAATGCATAAACGAAAATTTTAAATACTAACAGCTGCACAAACCATTAAATCACGATTGGTTTTGCCAAAAAAGGAGGGGAAAATAATGACGAGCATCAAAAAGAGGGACAGAAAAGCTCAGGCAGCCATGGAGTTCTTGATGACTTATGGCTGGGCTATTTTGGTCGTGCTTATAGTTATTGGGGCGTTGGCGTATTTCGGTGTTTTGAATCCTCAGCAGTTTTTGCCTAAGAAGTGCCAGTTCGGCCAGGGTATTGTGTGTCAGGACCACAAACTCACGATCAATAATCTTAGGGTGCGTCTTAACAATGCTCTTGGTAGTGATATCAAGATAAAGGGTCTTTCTTTTGTTGCCGACAATGGTCTGATTAGCTGTGTGGACTCAACTCTTGACAACACTACTTCGTCTGGCGCAACAGTGGATATCACCATTGGTTGCCCCACTAGTAGTGTATCTGTGGGGGTAAGGCTGAAGGGGAAGCTTGTTCTTAACTACACTGACTTGCAGTCAGGCTTTGACCATTCGGTTCCAGGCACCCTTCTCACTGATGTTGAGCCATGAGCAGATTTTTTTCTTTTCTTTTTCAGAAACATTTAAATATGCTGTTGCTATGCAATGACACATGAAAAAGAGGGGGCAGGCTGCAACAGAATACATTATGATAGCAGGCTTTGTGTTCTTCGCGATAATGGTGAGTGTCTCTGTGCTGTACAAGGAAGGCTCGCAGAGCTTTGATGAGATAGTGGTTTCGCAGTTGAGGTCCATCTGCCTGAAGATAACAGACCTTGCAGAGTCAACCTACTACATGGGCCCCCCTGCAAGGCAGACCGTCTCTGTCAATTTTCCAAGCGGAGTCAGAAACCTGACTATAGAGAGAAACGACCCTGCCTCAACAGGTTGCACGAGGTGCACAGAGCTGAGGTTTTACCTTGGCTCAGGAGAGAAGCAGGTTCCTGTGATATGCTCCACGCCAGTAGACATAAGAGCTGACATCAATGAATTGTATTATTCTCCTGGAGAAAAGTCCTTCGTGCTTGAGTCCTATGACACCTATGTGCAGCTGAATGTAACGTGACTGAAAAATGAGAAACCCAAAAAAGTCGCAGGTTTCAGGGGAATTCCTGGGAGTTATGACCATAATGTTCTTCATATTCGTGGTCTTCGCGACAGTGGTTGTGAACAAGATAAACGAGCTGAAGCAGGAAAGGGAATGGGTTGTGCTGCGTGAAATGGCCGAGACTCTCTCGTTGGAGATTAAGACAGCCTCTGGAATGGAGGAGGGCTACCTTCGCACTTTTCTCATGCCCAGCGAACTGGAGGGAAAGGCGTACAAGGCAGTCATTTACACAGGGGACGGCGTAACCCAAAACAAGACAGTGCTCCAGGTTTCCTTTGTTAATTACAGCATGAACATCCCCTATACAGAGACCCTGCCTCTCAAAGTGAAAGGCGCGCTCAACACATCCAGGATAACAATAAGAAAGGAAAAGGGGTGGGTGTGCCTGAACCTTGACACATGCCCATGATAACGAGGAGCGAATAATATGAAAAGCAAATGCCATCTTTCAGGAAAAAAGGCGCAGACGTGGAGCGCCGACCTGTTGCTGGCTTTCTCTGTGTTTCTGATAACAATGGCTGTGTTTCTTTACGTGCTCAACCTCTCCAAGGAGTCCACAGCACAGACAAAGATGAAGCAGGAGGTCTCGCTGCTGCCCAATTACTTTGTTATGGGCAGGGCCCCTGACTCCAAGCTGGCTTTCATAGAGGGAAACAGGGTGCTTCCTGACAAGCTTTCTGATGTTGCAAACATGAGCTACTCGCAACTCAAATCCCTTCTCGGGATTAAATACGACTTTTGCATTTACTTTGAGGACGAGCAGGGAAACCTTATTAATCTCTCAAGATTCCTGGATATTCCTGTTGTGGGAATAGGAAGCCCGCAGGCCAGGGTAAACAACATGGCTTGCGGCAAGACATAGGTGTGATAATGAGGAAGGGCTTATTCCGGAAACAGAAGACTGCCCAGACCTGGGCTGCGGACGTTCTTTTTGCAGCAGGACTCTTCCTTGTGGCATTTGTTGTCTTTTTTTACATTCTCACAATATCCTCTGAGAGCACCAGCACTGAGGCGCTTAAAGAGCAGGGGGCTTCCCTGTCAAGGCTTATTCTTTCAGGCACATCCAACAGCACTATCACTTTCGTATCAGACAACGCTGTTGTCATAGAGAGGCTCAAGCAGCTTGCGAACTTGTCCTACAAGCAAATAAAAGCGTTGACAGGGGCAAAGCACGATTTCTGCATTTACTTTGAGGACTCCTCAGGAAACTTAATAAACCTGTCCCAAGTCACTGGCTCAGGCGCTGTGGGAATAGGAAGCCCGAATGCGACAGTTTCGGGCTCACGGTGCGGCAACTAAGCGCAGTTTTTTGTTACCAGACCAAAGATGCCCTCCATGAAAAAACAAAAGACAACGTCAGGGAATGCCTCGTCTGATTCTGATTTCTTGATAGGGGGACAGGCGGTTATTGAGGGGGTGATGATAAAGGGAAGAGAGCATTACGCTGTGGCAGTAAGGGAGGACAACGGGAAAATAAAGGTGCTATGCAGAGAGTTTGTGCCACTCCACAAAAAAGTCCCCTTTTTTAAGACTCACTTTATTCGCGGAATAGGGGTTCTTTACCAGATGACAAAGATAGGGATAAGCGCCCTTAACTGGTCTGCATCCCTGCAGGAGCACACGACCATCCAGGGCAAAAAGGGCGGCAAGCCTTCAGGCAGCAAAAGAGCAGAGTCAGTTGCGACTATGCTTACGGTTTTGGTAGGGCTCTTGTTTGCCCTAGCCCTGTTCAAAGCAGCCCCCCTTGCTATTGCAAAAACCCTTTCGTCCCTTTTTCCGCTTTTATCAAACGCCTTCCTGTTCAACCTGATTGACGGGCTTATGAGAATAGCCATATTCCTCCTTTACTTGTTGATAATCTCAAGAATCGGGGAAATAAAAAGAATGTTCCAGTACCACGGAGCCGAGCACATGACTATTGCGTGCCTTGAGCACAGGAAGCCCCTGCTCTACTCCAGCATCAAGCGCTTTTCCCCCCAGCACCCGAGGTGCGGAACAAGCTTCATCCTTATTGTGCTTTTTGTTTCAATCTTCCTGTTCTCAATTGTGCCCACCAGCCTTCCCTACTGGCAGCTCCTTCTTTTCCGCATTCCCATAATCCTGCCCATAGCAGGCATTTCCTATGAGGTTCTGAAGGCATCTGCCTCCAGGCCGGAGTCCGCTTTTTTCAGGATGGTTTCCTTGCCTGGCTTGTGGCTCCAGCGCATCACCACAGCAAGCCCTGACAAGTCCCAAGTAGAGACAGCTGTTGCAGCGCTGAAAGCCCTTCTTAAGAAAGAGCCTGTTTCCTCTCTGGCAGGCAAGTGAGTTTCCAATATTGCGATATTGCTTGCGCTTTCTTTATTATGCGCATGGGTCCAGGCCCCGTTGCCTCGCTTGAATTAAGCGCTTTCTTCAGTGTCTTCTTAGCAGGACTTATCACGTGTTCTTGGTTCCTGATTCAGGCCGCTCATTCGACGATAACCACCA
>CAYVGP010000116.1:0-4308 GCA_964451135.1 uncultured Methanosarcinales archaeon | reverse complement strand
ACAGGCACAGACCTTCTCCAGATAATAGACTCCCGCTTCAAGGACTGGGCAGCCATGGCTGAGAATCTGGGGATGAACATAAAGACTCTGCTCAAGCACGGCTCCATCCTTGACACCACCTGGAACCCTGTGAAGATAAACTCCCACGGCACGATGGAGCAGAGGGGCATGGACATGAATTACCCCAGAATCGTTGTTGCTGTTGCGCTGATAATAAAGTACGTTTCAAAGGAGGTCCAGGAAAAGTTCCTCAAGGTAGAGCCGTCCGACATTGCCCTCACAGAGCCGTTCAAAATGGAGAACAGCACAATATACATTCCGCCGCACACCCACGTGAGGTTTGAGCTTCAGCCAAGGGCTGCCTACACGGGGCTTGAGGACGATTCGGTGCTTGCATACTGCCAGGGGCTCCTCAAGCTGGCGAAGGAATGCGTCCCTGAGAACAGAAAAAAGTTCCTTGCCCCCCTGGAGGAAATGCTGAAGGCAAGGAAAACTGTTTCTGACAAGATACTTGAGGACGCGAAGAAGATGGGCGCGGAGATTTCCAAGGGGCTGACGAAGGCGCAGGCTGCTGAGCTCGCGCTGAAATACGCAAAGCACCTCTTTGAGGACATAATCATGACGAAGCAGGCCCTGCACGAGCTTGGCAACGGGGGGGACTAGGGTTGATAGCAGGAGAAAGAAAGATTCCGGGGGGGAAGCTCGTGAGGGTTGAGGCAGAGCTGAACGGAAGCGTCAGGAAAGTGAGGATAACAGGGGACTTCTTCGTTCACCCAGAGGAGGCAATCTCGGAGATGGAGGCCTGCCTTCAGGGGCTTTCTGCTGCAGCCGCAGAAAGCGAGATTCTGCAAAGGCTTGAGGCAGCAACGAGGAGTGCGGGGGCAGTGCTTGTCGGATTCTCTGAGAAGGACGTCGCTGAAATCCTGGCGCAGGCGTTGAGAGAGGCAAGAGGAAAATGAGGTACAGGATAATACCTTCAAGGCCGTTCAACGCGTTCATGAACATGGCGCTGGACGAGGCAATAGTGGAGGGGGTTGCAGAAAAAACAAGCCCCCCGACAATAAGGTTCTACACGTGGAGCCCTGCCGCTGTCTCAATCGGCTACTTCCAGGGAATAAGGAACGAGGTCAACCTTGAGGAGTGCGAAAAGCAGGGCGTTGACGTTGTGAGAAGAAGGACAGGGGGAGGGGCTGTGTACCACGACCCCGATGGAGAAATCACTTACAGCATCATCGCTCCTGAAAGCTGTTTCGCGAAGGGAATACTTGACTCTTACAGGGAGATCTGCGGATGCATAGTTGATGCCCTCAAGGCGCTGGGAATAAGCGCTGAGTTCAGCCCCATAAACGACGTTCTGGTGGGGGGCAAGAAGATATCAGGGAGCGCGCAGACAAGGAAGGAAGGGGTTCTGCTGCAGCACGGAACACTGCTCCTGAATGTTGAGCCCGAAAAGATGTTCTCGCTCCTGAGGGTGAGCAAGGAAAAAATATCTGACAAGCTTATCAGGAGCGTCATGAAGAGGGTTACGAGCATCAGGGACGTTGCGGACGTTCCTGTGAAAAGGGTTGAGGAGGAGCTGATTAACGCCTTCTCAAAGGGTAGGGATGTTTTTTTCAGCAACTACTCCGAGGGGGAACTGGCAAGGGCGAAGCAGCTCGCAGAGCAGAGATACAGCTCGTTTGAGTGGAACCACATGAGGTGAGTTCTCCCAAATAACAGCGCCCTCTTTAAATTCTATCCTTCAGAAGAGCAGAGGGTATGCGTATCTTGCCATGATTGCCATTCCGAGCAAGATGCTGAGAGAGCCTGCGCCTGCCCTGATTGCAGTGACTGCTTTTCCCGGCCTGAAAAAGAACATGGGAATGCTTATGGCTCCTGTGACAAGCACCATTCCCAGCATGCTGCCGAGGCCGAAAACAAGTATGAAGAGAAGGCCCTTCATTGCCCCGCCAACTGACGCCAGCACAATCGCGAGCAGGGGAGCGCTGCCTGCCAGTCCGTGCAGGGTTCCTATCAGGAAGGGCGCGTGGGAATGGGCGTGTCCCAAGCCCCTGTGAGAGTGGAAGTGCGCGTGCCTTACGCTGCCGTGGCTGTGCTCATGAAAATGCGCTCTGCTTCTGAACGCATTGATGAGGGCCCTTGCCCCGAGAAACACAAGGAGAAGCCCGACCAGCGCCTCCCAGAGTGATGACAGGCCAGCAGGCAGCGCGACTGCGCCTGCAAGGAGAAGCGTGGCAGTGTGCCCCGCCCCCCACATGAGCCCTGTGAGAGACGACTTCCTGAAGCTTCTCTTTCCTGCAACTATCGTTGATACAGCAGCCACGTGGTCGGGGTCAAAGGCGTGCCCGAAGCCGAGAACGAGGCCGAGAGAGAAGAGAGACACGCCGGCTGAAAAATCCAATCGCACCACCTCTTTTTTATGCAGGGGAATTAAGGAGGTATTTAAATGTGGGGGAGAGAGAAGAAATCCTGTTGCAGAAACATAAAGCCCGGTTAGAGCCAAAGGCATTTCCGTTTTAGCAAACAAAAACATTTATATATCTCTTAATATTATGAGATATCTAGCGATATCATGGATGTTTCAAAGTACGAAGTGGAAATCAAACACCATGCGTTCATAAGAGCCATGCAGCGAGGCATTCACCCCGATATGATTGAAGACACACTAAAAAAAGGCAAGGTTGAACGTTTTGGTAAAAACTATGTGAGATTTGTGGGGCGCAAGACAATATGCGTAGGGGAAATAAGTGGTTTAAAACTTAAGATTATCACCATAGAAAGGAGGAAGAAAGGAAAATGAAAACATGTTCGGAATGCAAAGGGATAATGGAAGAAAAAACAGGAAAAACCCCTGAGGGCGTGGAATACAAGTATTATAAATGCAAAAAGTGCGGTGAAGAAATAGTTGACATGAAACAACTGCACGAGGTCGCAGAAAAATACAGAAGCCTGAAAAAATACAGGGTGAAAGTCAGCAAGTGGGGAAAGAGTCTTGGAATCCGAATACCGAAAAAGCTGTTTTCCCAGTACAAATTCGGAGAAGAGGTTTCCATCATCCCTGAAAAAGACGGGCTCCGAATTGTGCCTTAGGCGCTCCCAGGTTTTTCCTGCCCTCGCCAAGAATGCTCAGTCTCTTGCAACACCCCAAAATCAGCTGAATGGGTTTCCTCAAAAGAAATCTTTTTATATTTTAGCGGGAAAGCACGGCCATGCACGAAACAGCCATAGCCAGAAAGATAATTGAGGAGGCGGAGAGCCACGGAAAGGTAAGCTCACTGCGGCTTGAGGTGGGGGAGCTGTGCAACGTCACGGCAGAGGAGCTGGCTCCCTGCATCAGGGCCATGGTTTCGTGGGACGTCAAGGCGGAAACAAGGGAGTCCCTTGTGAAGTGCGCCTGCGGCTACAGGGGCAGGGCAAGGATTGCGGAGAGGGGCCACGACTTCTGCCTGTACGAGTGCCCGGAGTGCGGCTCTGTCCCCGAAGTGGTTGAGGGAAACGAGATAAGAATCGTTTCTGTGGGGGTGGAATGATGTGCCTTCTTGTGCCCGGCAGGATAACAAAAATAAGGAACGGGATTGCAGAGGTTGATTACGGCTCTGAGAAGAGAACTGCGAGGGTGATTGACGAAAGAATAAAGACAGGGGACTTCGTGCTTGTGCAGGGAGGAGTCGCTGTTGAGAGGGTTCCGAGGGAAGAAGCAGAGGAAGCCATCAGGAACTATTCAGAGATGGTTTCAGGACAGAGTTGAACACAGAGATGTTTCTGAGCGTGGCTTTGCGAAGCTCCTCGGCCTGCTTCTCTGAGAGCTGGCAGCACGCGAATCCCCAGTGAATCGCAACAAGCATTCCCTTTTTCGGTTCAGGTATGAACTCAGGGCTTGTTATTGCTGTCTTTGCATCATCTTCCAGCTCAAGAAGCCCTTCCCTTGTCTGCTCAAGCCTGTTTGTTTTTACAACAAGATGGTATCCGTCGGTTGAAACAACCCTGCCGCATGAAACCCTGCAGCTGTCCATGTTCTGGAGGGTGTATCTTACAGAGGATGTTGTCCTTCCGACTCCCACGTAGAAGACGTTGAAGCTGTGGTGGGGCATAAAGCCTTCCGGCAGCTCTTTTTTCAGCTGCGAAGCAAGAGACCTTGGAAGCCCCCTCGCAGAGAGCCCGTCAATTATCTCCGCAATTTCATCCCTTGAAAAGCCGCTAAGCAACGAGTTCCCTATCCAGTAGGCCTCAGCAACCTCGTAGTCAAAAGGGTCTCTGCCCCATTTTTTTGCGATTGCCCCGAGGTAGGGGTAGAGCCCCTCAAACCTT
>CAYVGP010000115.1:0-4384 GCA_964451135.1 uncultured Methanosarcinales archaeon | reverse complement strand
GGGAGTTCAGCAGTGTGCTATTCCTCTCTCGACTCCTGTTGCTGAGTAAGAGCCTGAGAAGAGAGACGAAAAACCCCTTGAGGCATCCGATGAGCCGGAAAGGAGGGCTCTTCACAGGATTGAGATGATGAAGAGGAAGATGGACAACGAGCTTCGGGAGCGCCTTGCCCATGTAAGGCAGATGGAGAAGGAGCTTGAGGAGAAGCACAGGCTTGCGAAGGGGGTTTCGCTGGAAAAGATAAAGAAGAAGCACGAGGAGATTGAGCGCAGGGAAAGGGAGCTGCAGGAGAAGGAAGAGGCACTGAGAAAGATGCTTGGCTCAGACGCCAAGAAGAAGATGACTCTTAAGGCGCTTCTCCAGAAGCTTGACCTCAAAAAGAGGCACCTGGAAGCCATCGCAAAAGACATGGAGGAGCACAAAAAGCTCTTTCTTGAGGACAAGGCAGAGTTTGAGAAGAGGAAGGAGGAGTTTGAGAAGGAAAGGAGAGAGGTTGAGGAGCTCTCCCAGAAGATATACGCCAAGGAGCAGTCCCTTGAGGAAAAGGAGAGGGAGCTCAAGGAAATGGAAGACGAGCTTACGAGAAGGCTTGTCTCTGTTAAGAGGGACGAGGAGGCGCTAAGGCAGAAGGAACAGGCATTGAAAAACAAGGACATAGAGCTGAAGACACTCTCTCACATACTTGAGGAGAAAGAGAAGAACCTTATCAAGAGGGAGGAAACTGCTGAAAAGGAGCTGTTTGAGAAGCAGCTGCTGCTTGAGAGGCTTGAGATGAAGATTGAGGAGAGGAGGGCCGAGCTCAGGGAGCTGGAAAAGGAATACTATCCCAGAATGCAGGAGATAAGGGGGCTTGAGAAAGAGCTGGCAGAAAAAGAGAACGAAATAATTGAGAGAGTGAGGGAGCTTGAGGAGGACGAGGAGCTCCTTGAGCAGAAGGAGGAGGAGATAAGGCAGCTCGTGGAGGAGCTGGAAAAGGACAGGGAAGCTCTTGACGAAAAGGAAAGGGAGATAATTGAAAAAATAATGATAATTGAGGAAGACAAGAACATCAAGAAGGCGAAGCAGGAGCTTGAGGAAGAAAGAAAGGCACTGGCAAGGGAAAGGGAGATTCTTGAGCAGGACAAAAGAGAGCTGCAGGAAAAGGAAGACGGGCTCCTTGAAAAGATATCCCTGCTGGAAAAGGAGAAGGACACTGAGGCACATGCTGCAATGATGGAGGAGATTGCCCGCCAAAAGGAGCAAATGGAGGAGTCGGCTCTTGCAAGGGAGATGAATGCTGTTGACAAGGCAAAGGCAGAGATGAGAGAGGAAAAGAAGAGGCTTGAGGAGGTCAGGAGGGAGGTTGAGCAGGAAAAGAAGGAACTTCAAGAAAAGGAGGAAGAGATAGTTGAGGCAGTTTCAAGGATGGAAAAAGAGAAACATGCCCTCGTGAAGCCCCCGAGAACGCAAAAGAAGGAGGAGCGCCCAATCAAGGAGGAAGCTCCCCGAGCCATGCCTTTGAAGCAGGAGGCAGCGAAAAAAGAGGGGGACGTAAACACCATGATTGAGGAAGCCAGGTCATACATGAGGCAGGGACGCTTTGAGGACGCAGAGAACTCCATAAGCATGATTGAGAGAATGATTAAGAGGGGCGCAGTTAAAGGAGAAGAGAAAAAGCCCCTGAAGTACCAGGTCATGATGCTGAAGACAGAGCTTGAGCTTGCCCAGCTGTAGATTTCTTTAACGGCAAAGTTATTATGGGACGCATACCTGCAAGAGCCAAGCAACCGCGCTGTTTTTCTTAAGAAGATTTTTTATATGCAGCCGTCTTCAATGCCTGAATGCGAAAGCCCCTTGTAGTCTGCGGAATAGACCCGGGAACAACCTTGGGGGTGTGCGTTCTCACCCTTGAGGGGGGTGTTGCTGACATCTACTCTGCAAAGGAGCACACCCTCGCAGCCACGATAACCAGGATAATGAAGAGCGGGAGAGCTGTGGCTGTGGGGTGCGACAAAGCAAGCCCTCCCCAGTTTGCGAGGCACCTTGCCACAAAGCTCGGCGCACGTCTTTACAGCCCGAAAGAGGACATGAGCCTTGAGCTAAAGAAGATGCTCGCAAAAGGCAAAAAGTTCAGGAACACCCACGAGTTTGACGCAGCAGCCTCAGCATTCTTTGCGTTGAAAAAGGTCAGGGAAGTGTTGAACAAGATAACCAAAGCCAAGAAAAAGTCAGGCTCCGGGGCAAGCCCCGAGGACGCCCTTGTTCTCAGCCTGTCCCACGCAGGCATGAGCTCTGCAGAAGCCCTGAGAAGAACAGAGCCGGGAACAGGGGAGGACAAGAAGAACGGGAAAGATTTTTCTCCAAAAGAGGGCGAAACCCGGGCGAAGAGCAAAGAAAAGGTGCTGAGGCTCAGCTACTCGCGTCTCTCCAAGGCGTACAAGGAGATGGGGAAAAGGCTGAGAGAGCAGAAGCGCATCTTCGCAGAGGAAGTGAAGATGCTCAGGAATGCGAACGAGCAGCTGAAAAAACAACTCTCGCTTCTCTCCAAAAAAACAAAGAGGCGCGCCAGGGCTCTCCGGAGAACAGAGGAGTTTCTCCTGACTGAGAAAGGAAGAGCAGGGCTGTGGCTTAAAAACCTCAGGAAAGAAAGCGTCAAGAATGTTGAGCATATGCTTCCGCGCCTGAAACACAACTGCGCCTTTGTTGAGGACCCTCTCTCCTGCGACAATGAGGGAATAGAGCTGGCCAGAAGGCACATCAAAAGGCTTTATGTGGCCGGACAACCAGCGGAAAAACTAAGGGAGCACTTTGCCATCATGATTCTCAAGAAAATGCCTGAAAGGATAGGGGAAATGAGCTTTTGGGTGCCGAAAAATGCTGAAGAAATCCAGGCAGGGGTTGAAAAGCTGATACAGAGATACAGGGAGCAGAGAAGAAAGAAACAGGGCTGATTTCAAGCACTCACTATGTAAACATCTCCAAAAACAACAACCCTTACTTTCTCGCCCGGCTTGACACCAAAACCAAGAGGGTTTCTTGCAGGAACTGCCTGAAAAGTGCTTGGGTGGATGACCTCAATACAGGGATAAGTGCTTGAGACAACTGTCTTCTCCACACTCAGAGTCTCAACTGATTGAGAGGGGGGGTTGAATGTGACTGGCTTTGCTTTCGCGAGATTGAAGCCCCTGACGTTTTGCCCGACGCTCCTTATCAGCACAGGCTCCCTTTCAATCACAACCACATCCCTCTCCTTGAACGGCAACGGCCTGAAAAGGACCGAGACCCTGTAAACCCTCTTGCTGCTCTGCCTGTCAAAGGTGTGGAGCTTCCTGCTCTTCTTAAGAGTGCCGCCTAGCGTCTTCCTCAGGGCCTCCCCAATGCTCAGCAATGCTCTCCTGTCCTCAAAATAGATGTCGCACCCGCCCTTGATGTTAATTATCTTAGCTATCCTCGCTTCTTTTGCTTCAACCATAGCCATGACTGCATCCATCGTTTCCCTGCCAGCATCCCTTACCTGAAGCACTCCCTCGTAATAGCCGATGTCCCTCGCCTTTCTTGCCATGCGAAAGCGAATGAGGAGAAACCTTAAATAGCTTTTGAAAGACCTGAAGCGTGCAAGAGCACCAAAAAGGCCGCAAAATCCAAATGCTTCGCCGTCACTTTGGGGAGCGCAAAGCGAAAGCATCAACACATGCCTCATCATGCGAAACCATGGTGGGAATCCCATTACGGCGAGGTTTATTTTTGACTAAAAGAGAAAACTTTTTAATGAAACCCCTTTCACAGGAAAATTCATGTCAAGCAAAGCAGCAGCGTTTCTCAGAAGAGCGTGGCACTTCATCTGGGATGACGACTCGGTATGGAGCTGGCTCGCCAACATAGCTCTTGCATTCATACTCATAAAGTTCGTTGTTTACCCCGGCCTTGGGCTTGTGCTTAACACTTCATACCCGGTGGTGGCAGTGGTGAGCGGGAGCATGGAGCACCCCGGCGGAACAGCGAACTGGTGGAACAATCACGCCAAATGCAAGTACGACCTTCCATGCAGCCAGGAAGACTTTTACAGCGAAATGAACATCACAAAGGAGATGTTTTCAAGGTTTCCATTCAGCGACGGCTTCAACACAGGGGACATAATGGTGCTTTACGGCACCCCTGTTGAGGAAATAAGGGTGGGGGACGTGATAGTCTTCACAAGCGGCAGGCCCGACCCCATAATACACAGGGTCATACAAATCAGGAAAGAAGGGAATAAGACATACTTTGTCACGAAGGGGGACAACAACGAGAAATCAATAGAAAGGCCCGACCTGAACGAGCTGAAGATCTCGTCCAAGAATTACCTTGGCGAGGCAAAGATAAGGCTGCCCTACCTTGGATGGATAAAGATATGGTTTGTCAGGATTT
>CAYVGP010000114.1:0-4409 GCA_964451135.1 uncultured Methanosarcinales archaeon | reverse complement strand
TTGGTCCTGGTTTTGGTAGTGTTTTGAGGTCTACTTTTGCGTGGAAGCGCTTCTTCTCCTCCCTCTTCTTCCTGATGTACCACGCAAGGAGAGCCAGCGCCAGTATGCTGAACAACCCGCTCCCGTACTGCCACACTGCAATGCCCAGAAGCCGTCTCCTGTACCACCTCTCCACTATCTCTATCTTGGTGGAGCTCTTTGCCTCGTAGTCTATGTACTTCACCCTCATCTCAAGAACGTACTTTCCCAGCGACATGTTGATAGGCAGCTTTCTCTTGAACATCATTGTGAAGCTCTTGTCCACCTTCGCTCTTGTCCTGTTGAGAAGGAATGTTTCGTTCTCTCCTTTCAGGTATGATTCCATCTCAATGCTCAGATTAAGGTCGCTGAGAAGCTTTGTTATGTCTGCCTCAAACTCTATTCTCGTTCCCCTCTCAAACCTGTCCCTCGCAGGCCTAAGCTCCACCAGCACAGCATTGACAGGCCTGAACGAGTCGTCCCTCACCTTTATTGCCACCTCAACTGTTTCAAGCTGCTGCCTTCCGCTGAATATTATTCTGCCTCTGTACTCTCCTGTTGTGTTCTTTCCGTAAACCCTTGCCAGTATCTTCTTTTTTGACAAGGGATCAAGCAGCACTTCTTCCTGGCTGAGCTCAATGAAGCTGCTTATCCCCCCTTCCTTTGTTGCGGAAACCCCGAGGGGCTCTGCGAGATTGTTCTTCACCTCAATCTCAAACGGCCTTATCTCAGAAGACTTCACGTCAAGGACTATGTTTTTCATGGAAAGAGAAAACTCTTTATTGTCCCCATCGGCGCGCGCTGCCAGTGTCATTGCGAGGAAAAGGAGCAAAGCTAATGCAGCGATGCGCCCCCTCTTCCCCTTTACTTCTTTTTTCTTCCCTTCCATCTTCTCCCAAGCCACGCGGACTTATTCAGCTCTTCGCTTCCCAGCTCGTTAAGCGCGGATTTAAGCACCCCGTATCCCGCGAACACTGCCCCTGTTATCCCGGCTGAGAATGCTAGCCCCGGAGTGACTCCCATGTCAAGCATGTCCTGAAACCCGAGAAGGAGCCCGAATCCTATCAGCATGCTTCCGGCTGCCTTAAGAAAGCGCTCCTTGCTCAGGGCGAAAGCGATTCCTGCAATTATTGCCCCTGCTATGCCCCCTATTGTCACAAACCTCTCCCTCTCATTCGTGCTGCACACTGCGGTGGTGCGCGGAAGCCCGCTTGTTGAGTATATCGTCGCCCTTACGTCGCTGCAACCGGCGATCTCTGCCGAGACAGCGTGGCCGACCTCGTGCACTGCAACGCTTGCTATGAACATGAACGATGTGAGGGCGGATGCCACGATAACTGCCCTTAGCCCTCTGGAAAAGAAGCCTTCCCCTGTTTCCTTCTTCCTTATTGTTTCCCTTGAGGCGTACGAGTATGTGTCCTGCATTGCCCACAGAAGAAGAAGCCCGGGTATCCAGAAGAGCCTTCCGGCTTCATTCAGCCCGCTCTTCACTGCTGCTGTTATGGCAAGCCCCAGGATTGAGTACGCTGCTCCCAGCACCCCCGCCCTTTTCAGCGCCTCGTCTCTCTTGAAGAGCATTTCTGAGAAAGAAACCAGCATGACTGCGAACCCCGCCATGCTTGCAAGAAAAAAGAAGTTCTCCCTCAGCTTCACTGCTGCGGCAATTGTTCCGAGGAAAAGCCAGAACACCATCACCAGCCTTTTCTTCTCTGTTATGAAGTATGATGTTGCAAGCACTGCCCCTCCCACAACCCCTGAGAAGAGGGTTTCAACAACGCTTATGTCCAGCAGCGTCAGGGGGTAATAGCCTATCGCAGCGCCCATTCCTATGCCTGCCCTGACTATGTACGCTGCCCCGATAACCCCGAAGAACTTCGCAATTGCGCTTTTCTTCTCGTTGAGCAGGAAGGTCCAGAAGAGCAGGGCTGAGCCTACTCCTGTGTTGACCAGTATGCTTATTATTTCAGACGCTCCCATCCTGCCCTACCTTTCTGCCCATTTCGTGTATTGCTCCCGCAAGCTCCTTTAGAGCTTTGTGGGTCTGCATCTTCAGCTCCTTGTTTCCTGACTCAAAGAGTATCTTCAGCTTCTTGTAGTGCTGAGCAGCCCTCCCTACCTCGCCGTTCTCAAGGTGCCTGCGCGCAGCCCTTGTGAGCTCGTCAATGTAGTGCCTGTTTATGAGCCCTGCTATCTCGCGGAGCTCGTTCTTGAGTTTGTCCCTCACGCTTCCCTCCGCGTCTTTCAGCAGCTCCCTTGCGTCCCTGAATGATTCCTTCGCGCTCTCAATGCTGCCCTCTGCTATGAATTTCTTTGCCTCTTCCACGGCCCTGATTGCCTCCTGCCTTATGAGCTCCCTCCTCACCCTTCTGTACTCCCTTTCCAGAATGCTCTGCTCCTTCTCGCTCAGCTCTCTCCATCTTTCCTCAATGCTCTCCATTTCCTTCCTCGCCTTTTCTGTCCTGTGCTCCTCAAGGTACTCCATGGCGATGACTAAGTCGTTTCTCACCCTCTTCCCCTTCTTTGACAGGAGCACCTTCTTTGCAACAACCCTTGCCGCCCTTTTCGCTGTTTCCTTCGGGTCCTTTATGGCCTTTATCTCAACAACCTCAAAGTGGTAGAACACGAGGTATGCTGCGAGCGCCAGAAGCACAGCTATCAGAATGTTTTTCTTGCTCCCAGGGGCGTTGCCAAGGAGCTTTATGCCAAAGCCCGTTATGCCCAGCCCCCTTTTCCTCTCCGGAAGCTCCTTGTAAACGATGAAGCTCTTTGCTGTCTCCGCATCCGAAAGGTTCTTGAAGCCCTCAATCATGTAGGTGAGCTCTTTCTGGTCAGCGCCCAGCTCTACTATTGGGTCGTTGTCAACAACCCTCACCTCTTTAGTGAACTCTATGCCGTCTGCTGCCTCTGCCAGGCTTTTCGGGATAAGCTCAACAATCACCACATCGCTCTTGTTCGCCTTGACATTGAACTCCTTTCTTATAACTGTGTAAGCCTTGGTTGTGTTGTCCATGTATGTCAGCTCTGCCTGGAACATTGTCGCAGAGGCTGTGAACGCTGTCTGAAGCTCCTTTGTTTCCTCAATGAACCTCTCCGCAAATTTCTTGTCGTTGCTCCTGTTCAGCGCCTTGAGGTAGAGCATCGCGAAGAGCTCTGTTTCCTGCGCTGTGGGGTAAGTTATTGTGGTGCGCCAGTCATTTACTTTGACGCTTGCCACTGCCTCGCTCTTGAGCTCCTCCGCCTTTCTCAGAATGCGTTTCTTTTCCTCCTCCTTCTCCCCCTCGTTTATCTTCCTGTACTGGAGGTTGAAGAGATCCCTTGAGAGCTGCTTCGCTCTTTTCGCGAGCTTGCTCATCTTCTCCCTAAGCCCCAGGGATTCTATGAGCTTCTGCTCGTTCTTGCCGTAGTACTGGAGGGAGTTTTCAAGGTCCCTTATGTCCTGCTCAAGCAGGAGCAGCTCCCTTGATTCCTCGGCGTACCCGCTCACCGCACTTGTTTCTTCCCCCTGCTCTTTTCCGCTTTCTTCCTGCTTCTTGGTCTCAGGCAGGGTGTAGGACTGCTTCACCTCTCTCCTGTTTCCCCATACGTCCCTGCATGTTATCCTGAAGTAGTTCTTTCCCTCTCCCGCAGTCTGTATCACAAACTCCCTCGTGGCGTTGCTCTCCACGCTTACGTTGCTGTTCAGGACGGAAAACAGGTTTGAGTATTCCCCTGCTTCTTCTGTGCACCATACCCTGCTTTCGTCGCTGACCCTGTACCTGACTGTTATCGGCGCGCCCTGGAACTCCTGCTCGTCGTACGGGCTTATGATTTCTATCTCCGGCGCCCTGACGTCGTGTATTATCCTGTTCAGCACAACAACTATTGTCTTGTTCTTGTCAACGCTCACCTCTCCCTCGTAGCTCTCGTACTGCTCCTTTGAAACCACGAGGGGGTATGTTCCCTCGAACACCTCAAAGCTTGCGCTTCCTCTTTCGTCTGTTGTCCTGTTCTCTTCGCTGAGCTCCACCTGCGCGTTTGTCACGTTCTTCCCAGTGACGTTCTCCACGACCTTAAATGTCACTTTGTGCTTGTTCTTTACGTGGATGTACCTTTCCGCTGTCCTTGAGTTTCCCTCTGAATCATTCACCTTGAGGGTGACGAGCTTTGTTCCTGTGCTTGAGTATGAGTAGCTCGCTGTCCTGTCGGTGTTGTCTGTTGAGTAGTCCTGGTTGAAGTCCCATTCGTACCTGTACGGCGGGCTTCCCCCCTCAACCACTGCCTCAAAAGATATTGCTTCTCCAGGCGCTGCTGTCGCAGGGCTTGCCTTTATGTGGGCCTCAAGCGTGTTCTCCCTGACTGCTGTGAAGTTTTTCTCCACCTCCCTTGTTGCGCCCATGTAGCTGAACTCAGCC
>CAYVGP010000113.1:0-4436 GCA_964451135.1 uncultured Methanosarcinales archaeon | reverse complement strand
GAAAAGAAGTTTCTTATCTCATCCAAGTATGCGGTTGTTATCTTTGTGATGTAGCCTGGCGGAAAAAAACGCTTGTAAGACGGCCACGCATACCTCTCGTCCAGAAAAACAACAACGCCCCTGTCGGTTTCCGTCCTTATGCACCTGCCAGCATTCTGCAGGGTGCGGATGAAGGCAGGGAACACGTAGCCGTAGTCCCAGCCCCTGCCAAAGAGTTCGTCATAATAGGAAATAAGCTCCCTTGTCTCAAGGTCCGGCTTTTGCAATGGGAGCCCCACCACTATCACTCCCTTCAGGAGGTCTCCGGGAAGGTCTATTCCCTCTGCGAAGTTGGCGCTTGAGACAGCGAGCAGAACCATGCCCTCCCTTTTCCGTTTCCTGAACTCCTCAAGCACAACCCCCTTTTCCTGCTGGGCCATGTTCCTCTCTTCCTTTATCACCTTCTTCCTCAAACCCCTCATCCTTGAGTATATCTCCTCAAGAATGCTGTAGCTCGGAAAGAAAATTATCACATTGCCGGGTATTGCCTCGGCCATCTCAGCGCATGTCCGGGCTATCTCGTCGTACTGCCTCGGGTTCCTCATGGAAAACTTGGTGGTTGTTTTCGGAACTATTAGGGACAGCAGGTTCTCCTCTGGAAAGGGGCTGTCATACTCCCTGAGCAGCACGTTGTCAGGAAAGCCCAGGATGTCAGCGTACATCTCAGTGGGCTGAAGGGTTCCTGACATCATAACCACAGAGTAGGCCTCATTGATGGGGTCCCTTGTGAGGACAGAGGGGTCCAGGCACCTGTAGGAGAGCACAACCCTGCTTGAGTCGTCCATTACAGAAACAATCCTCGCAAACCCCTCGTCGGGCCCTGTCCATTTGTCTAGGAAGTTCGCCAAGGCCCCGAGGAAGCTCTGCTTCGCCCTTGTTCTGACCTCCTCTGCAGCAGCCTCAAATTCCCCAATCATCTCCTCGTATTCGTCTTCTGAATCAGCGCAGAGCTTTACAAAGCGCTCCCTCTCAACTATTGCCTCCCCTCCTGGAGGGAGAGTCCTTGAAAGCTCCATAAGCCCCTGCTTTATCCTCTCTATGCCCTGTATGTGCTCCACGTAGCCGTTCCTCTCTGCCTCTTTAATCGCTCGCTCAACAACAAAAAGTGAGAGCCTTGAGGACGCTATTTCCCTGACACGGTGGGGAAGGTTGTGGGCCTCGTCAACTATGAGTATTGAGCTGGAAAGGTCCTTGTTCGCCCTCCTGAAAAAGCCATCCCTTATGTTTGGGTTGAAGACGTAGTTGTAGTCAGCTATGACCACCCTCGCCTTCGCCGCCATCATCGTTGAAAGCTCGTAGGGGCAGAGCGACGCCTCCCTTGCCCTGGCCATGACTCTTGACGTGGAAGAGGGCCCTGAAGCAAGGAGCTCCTGCGCCACTGACGAAGCCATGGGGGTCTCCCCTGTGCCCTCCCCCCTTGCCTTTATGAAGAACGAGCATTCCTTCTTCTCCCTCAACGCCCTGCAGTAGTCGTTGAAGTCCGCTGACCTCAAACCCTCTATGCCCTCCTGCAGGCACAGGTTCCTTTTGCCCACTATGTCAACCACCCCGATGTCCACGTCATGCGCCTTTTTAATCGCTCTGAGGGTTTCAAGCGCGATCCTGTGCTGGGTGTTCCTTGAGGTCAGAAAAAAGACGTTGAGGTTTTTCCTTAGTGCAACAGACACAGCAGGGCCCAGGACAGAAACAGTCTTGCCTATTCCTGTCGGGGCATGCGCAACCATGCACCTTCCCTGCTCAAATGCGTGCTTGACCTGAAGGATTAGTGCGTGCTGTATCTTCCTCACTTCAGGATAAGGGAAGAGAAGCTCGTTCCTCTTTGAGTCGTCAAGCATAGCGCTAACAAAAAAACAAAGCTTATTTAACTATTGCGGTGCGCCAAACGAAAAATATTTAAGGAAACCCTTATCAACTGCAATATATACTTGGCAATAAATGTGTTAAAGAGGAGTACGCATGACGAACGAGCACATATTCAATGTCTTTTTCAGGGAAAAGCCGGCAATGATGCTGGTCAAGCTCAACCAGTCCAAAGGCGAGGTCTATGCTTCTTCTCTTGCAAAACTGATTGACTGCACTTACTCCCACGTCGTTAAGATACTTCAGGAGATGGAGAAGGCAGGGCTTGTGAATTTTGAGAAGCAGGGCAGGCTCAAGCTTCTTTCCCTCACCAAGAAAGGGAGCGAGGTTGCAACAAGGATAGAGGAGATACGCAACGTTCTCTGATTCTAGAACCTTGCAGAAAGCCCGTGGGGATATTTTACTTGAATGGGACTGCGCCCACTGCATTCCTTCTTCCAGCTTCTTATTTTATCCACCACCCTCTCCAGCCTTGACTCTGAGCCCATTGACTCGTCAGGAAAATAGTATGAGTCAAAATAAAGCTGTGGCAACTCAGCCAGTGCGCCGAACTTCTTTGCCTTATGCACGTCGTGCATCCATGCGAATGCCGCGTCATTGCAGAACCCGTATAATATTCCCAACAGGTTTCGCGGGTCATGAGACAATAGCTCCCTCTTGAGAGCCAGCTCTTCGTAGGGAATGCCTGCTTTCGCGAGCTCGCCCTCAAGGCTCTTCAGGTCCCTGTACGAGTAAGAGTCGTTGAATCCAAGCAGAACAACATAGGGTTTTGAGGCGCGCATTTTCAAAAGAAAGAAAAAAGTTCATTCTATGAAGATGCTGACCTTGCGCGGGTCATATGACCAGTCAAGAGGCAGCACCTTGTTCTTCTTGTAGTACTTGACAAGCCTCTTTATCTTTGACTGTGTGAGTTGAAGCCCGCGCTTTGCAGTCATGTCCTTCCTGTTCTCCTCAAGATGCTTCATTATGGCAACTTCCTTCTTTATTAAGGACTTAAGGTCCTCAGGTATCCTTGGCGCAAGGTTCTTCTGCTTCAGTATCTCTGTGACTGTCTGGCCTGTCACTAGCTTGACATCCACAATGCCGTAGGTGTCCCTCAGCATCATGCCTATCTGCGAGGGCGAGAGTCCCTCCTTTGCGTACTTTGAGACAAGGAGCTCCACTTCCTTGGGCTTGTACCTGAGCCACGTAGGAACAGACTTTTTCAGGGGCTTTGTGCTTCCGCTCTTTCCTTTTTTTCTTGAGTGCATTCTTGCCATTCCAACAACCTCCTATCAGGGTTTTTAAGGTCGGAAACAGAAGCAGGACTGTTTCCGGCATGAGCAAGCCAGAAGACCGGCTCATCCTAGCGTGAGAAACACCGAAGTTTTTTTAAATCTTTTTGTTATTCCCTCAGTTATGGAGAATTATGCCCCTGACGCTAGCGTTGAGTTAAGTGACAGTGAAAGGGAAAGGGATTTATTTAAGAGGGTGGTTTCTGGGTATGTTACCCGAAGGCTTGTTTCTCAGGGATGGAAAATCAAGGCATTCACCTTCTACAACAGAAACCTGGAGCTGATTAAGAACTCTCCGGACAGCTCGTCTGCTATTGAGTATGTTCTGGAGAAGGAGGGAAACGAGGCAGTGCTGAGAATTGTGCCTTGGGGGCATGGAGAGCACAATGTTGAACTTCATGTGAGCAGCCCTGAGCTGTACAAAGAGCTTGGATCTCTTGAGAAGCAATTGCAAAATTTTAATTACAGCGTCACCCACATCCCTCCCCTGAGAACATAGGGGTTCTGCTATTGCGCAGGCAAGTAAGAACGAGGCATGCAGAGAGGGCCAGCAAAAACGCTTCTTCGCTTTAAGAAGCTGGCTCAAGAAAGGGAAAGGATGGGCCCGCGGAGATTTGAACTCCGGACCACTCGATTATCAGTCGAGCACTCCACCAGGCTAAGCTACGGGCCCGCGGCTTTTGATAACCCTGCTTGATTTTTAAACGTTTCGTCAAGTTGGCAAGCCGAGATCAAGCAGAAGCCTTCTGCACTAATATTCGCCAAGAACCAAACGGTCAAGGGAGCGCAGAAACACTGCCTGCCCTATTCCCTCAGGATGAAGTAGGCAAGAACAGAGAAGAGCCCTGCTATAAATAGTCCGTTCCCGGCATAGACAAGGAGAGGAAAAAGTGCGCGGTGGGTGCTGGGAACAAAGTGGGCATCACCGAAGAAGCTCATCAACAGCCCTGCTATCATCATGAAGAGGCCGGCAGTAAACCAGTGGATGCTTATCTTCATTGGAACACTCCGGGCTAGCCAAAGTAGTCCTGCTTTAGCTTGGGCTCCCCCCTTTTTTTGCTCTTGCTGTCTGCCTCTTCCTGGGCCTTGACAAGGGCCTTGGGCCTCGTTATCTTCCCGAATCTCTTCTCGTAGTTGGATATGTTCTCCTTGAGCACAGAGAGGAATTCCTTGGCCATGTGCGGCTCCATCACAACCACGTTGTGGGACACCCTCATCCTGACATTGCCTGCCTTGAGGTCCATTCTAGGGGTTACGCTCTTG
>CAYVGP010000112.1:0-4464 GCA_964451135.1 uncultured Methanosarcinales archaeon | reverse complement strand
TAATTCAAAAGCAAAGTATTTATAAATAAGCTGCGCTTTCCTTTTTAAATCATAAAAATTTGCCGAAAGCATAAACTCCTCTGGAGAAGAGAATGAACAGCAACTTCGTTGGCAGGCAAATTTTTAGGATGCAGGAAGGCGCTCCAACCATGGCTTGAAGGCTGCGGTTTGCGTGCAGCCAGGCAGCGAGTCGGGCTGTATCGCGTCTTCCAAGTATAAACGGGCGCAATCGCTGATTAAATGCTGGCGCAAGAATGCTCCTGGAACAACAGAGCAAAGGCATACGTGCTGCCCATCATTTAAAGGCGCGGACTCCCGGAGGTGCATACCCATGACCAAGAAGGACATTCAAGTTGTGAACATTGTTGTCAGCACATCTCTTGAGCACGACATCCCGCTGGAAAAGATGGCTGCAACCCTCAGCAACACAGAGTACAACCCCGAACAGTTCCCGGGCCTCGTAATCAGGATAAAGGAGCCCAAGACATCTGCGCTGGTATTCAGCTCTGGAAAAGTGGTGTGCACAGGGGCAAGAACAATGGAAAATGTTGAGGCATCCATCCAGAAAATAATAAAGAGCCTTGAAAAGATAAACGTCAAGATAACTGTGAAGCCCAAGATAAACATCCAGAACATCGTTGCAAGCGGAAACGTGGGCATGGACTTAAACCTGAACGTGCTTGCAATGAAGCTCAAGAACACGGAATACGAGCCAGAGCAGTTCCCCGGCCTCGTCTACAAGCTGCCCCAGGCAAAGGCAACATTCCTGCTGTTCAGCAACGGCAAGGTGGTGTGCACAGGCACCAAAAGCGAGGAAGCTGTTCACCAGGCGCTGGACATGCTCATAGAGAACCTCAAAAAGGTTCTGAAATAGCCGTAAACTGTTGGTTTCAGCCAAGCGCTGTTTTTTATAGCCTTAAGAACACCCAACTTGAGTAGGTAGAGGAGTCAAATGGATGCCGCCACCCAGATAAGGAGATTTCAGGATTTCTTTGAAGAGCACTACAAGGACAAGCTAATGGAGGCATTCAGCAAGGGACAGCAGTTCCTTGTTGTGGACTTCGCGGATTTGGCAATGTACGACCCTGAACTCGCAGAGAGCCTTCTTGATGCGCCTGAAGAAGTCATAAAGGCAGCAGAGATAGCGATTGAGCACTTTGACAAGCCTCCTGACATGACCTACTTCAAGGTGAGGTTCAGAAACCTGTCAGAAGAGCAGAAGATCATGATAAGGAACATAAGGAGCAAGCACATAGGAAAGCTCCTCTTCACAGACGGGGTTGTGAGGCAGAAATCAGACGTGAGGCCGCAGGTGACATCAGCCAGGTTTGAGTGCCCGAGCTGCGGAAACATAATCAACGTGCTCCAGCTTGACAAGAAGTTCAAGGAGCCGACAAGGTGCGGGTGCGGCAGGAAGGGGAAGTTCAGGCTGCTGAGCAAGGAGCTCGTGGATGCCCAGGGATTGGTGCTTGAAGAGGCGCCTGAGGAACTCACAGGAGGGGAGCAGCCCAAGAGAATGAACGTCTTTCTCAAGCACGACCTCGTCACTCCAATGACTGAGAAGAAAACAAACCCGGGGATGAAGATAAGGGTTTACGGGGTTGTGAAAGAGGTGCCAATAATACTCAGGGAGGGAGGCCAGGCAACAAGGTTTGACCTTCTTCTTGAGGCAAACTACGTTGAGCCCATTGAGGAGGACTACTCAGACATCACCATAAACGAGGAAGAGGAGGCAAAGATAAAGGAGCTCTCCAAAGACCCGAAGCTCATTGAGAAGCTCGTCAGCAGCATAGCCCCCTCGATATACGGACACGAAAAAGTCAAGGAAGCCCTGCTTTTCCAGCTCGTCGGCGGAGTCCAGAAAACCCATGACGACGGGGTCATCACAAGAGGGGACATACACATGCTCCTCATAGGGGACCCCGGAGCAGGAAAGAGCCAGCTCCTCAAGAGAATAAACATCGTGGCGCCGAAGTCAAGGTACGTGGGGGGAAAGGGGGTGTCAGGCGCAGGGCTGACAGCAACCGTTGTTAAGGACGAGTTCCTGAGGGGGTGGGCCCTTGAGGCAGGGGCCCTTGTTTTGGCTCATAAGGGAATAGTGTGCATAGACGAGATGGACAAGATGAGTCCTGACGACCGCTCAGCAATGCACGAAGCGCTGGAACAGCAGACAGTCACGATATCCAAAGCAAATATCCAGGCAACGCTGAGAGCGCAGACAACAGTTCTTGCAGCAGCAAACCCGAAGTTCGGCAGGTTCGACCCCTACACACCCATAGCAAAGCAGATAGACCTTCCGCCAACACTGATAAACAGGTTTGACCTCATATTTCCCATAAGGGACCTCCCTGACCAGGAGAAGGACGAGAACATGGCCACCTTCATACTGAGGCTCCACCAGAACCCTGACATAAAAAACCCTGACCTGGAAACAGGAATGCTCAAGAAATACGTATCCTACGCAAAGCAGCGGATAAATCCGAAACTCACCGACGGAGCCATACAGGAGCTGAAGGAGTACTACCTGAAGATGAGAAGCACCGAGGGAGTGGAGGGAGAGGTAAAGCCGATACCTATCTCTGCAAGGCAGCTTGAGGCCCTTGTCAGGCTGGCAGAGGCAAGCGCGAGGCTCAGGCTGTCCCCCAAGGTTACAAGAAAGGACGCCAGGAAAGCCATTGATCTTCTCCACTACTGCCTTACCCAGGTGGGCATGGACCCGAGAACAGGGCAGATAGACATAGACAGGATCTCAACAGGAATACCTGCATCAGAGAGGGGCAGGATAGCTGCTGTCAGGGAAATAATAACAGAGCTGGAGAACACCCTTGGAAAGACGATACCCATTGAGGACATACTCAGGGAGGCAATGGAGAAGGGGATAAGCGAGGACGAGGTTGAGGAGGCAATTGAGAAGCTTAGAAGGGCAGGGGACATATTTGAGCCAAAGCCGGGATTCATAAGCAGGATATAAGAACAGGGCAAAGAGCGGCTGCCCTGAAAAACAGCGCTTGTTAAGCGCCCGTTCAGGCACCTGAAAGACAAGATGCAAAAGACAGCCGAGGAGGGGAAAAGCCGGCCTACAGCAAAAAGGCAGGTGGCAAAAAAGGTGAGCATAGATGACCTCCTCAAAGGGAGCTACGTCGTTGAGGATGGCTGGACCCCGAACTACGTGAAGACAGCGAAGGGGGAGAAGGTTTCTCGCGTCAACATTCTCGGAATCGTGGTCGGAAAAGACTCGCCGGAGGGAGGCGCTGCATCCATAAGCATTGATGACGGCACAGGCACGCTGAACGTGCGGACATTCGACGACGCAGGAATTCTGGAAAAGGCAGAGATAGGGCAGCCGGTGATGGTGATAGGAAGGCCGAGGGTGTACTCAAACGAGATATACGTGTTTCCGGAAATCGTTTCAAGGATTGAGAACCCTAGGTGGATTAATGTAAGGAAACTGGAGCTGAGGCTCTCTGAGCTGCTCAAAAAGGACGAAGAGAAACCAGACGAAATACGCATCCCTGAAAAAAAAGACGAAGAAGCGCAGGGCGAAGCTGGCGCCAACAAGACATTTGAAAGCGCCGACTTTGACGAGCTTAACGAAACAGAAAGGGTTTTCAGGGCAGTCAAGGAGCTTGACAAGGGAGAAGGTGCAGACATTGACGAGGTGATAAGGAAATCAGGGGTTGAGAACGCGGAAGAGATAATAAGCACAATGCTGAGGATGGGAGACCTGTTTGAGGTTGCGGGAAAAATAAAAGTGCTTGAATAATTATTGCGCCTGGCTGTTGGCAGATAAGTTTCACCTGGTTCTTCAGCTTGGGAAAGAGACAGGAATTCTTCGTGTTGCAAAAATCTTTTGGCCAGGTCCTGCGCAGCAGCAGAAATCGCGCGCCTTGCTCGGCAAAGCCCCCCATTGTTGTGGCTGCCCGCCGCGGGACCGCACTGCTTTCACTAGAAAAAAAGCGGGGTGAAGAACACCTCAAGAAAGGCTGCAAGGATAACCAGCACAAAAGAAAGAAGTATGAGGTCAGTTGAGTCAAGAAGTATCCTCTTGAACTTGTCAGGGTTCAGGTGCCTGCGCATGAGGGCAACAGAGATTATGCTGGCTCCCAGCCCTGCCGTAAAATAGGCAAGTATCTCCGGTATGCCGTGGATTGCGTACTTGGCAAGCCCCAGGGAAACAATTGAGAAGTAGTTCCCCACTTTCACAAGCCCTGTCGCAGCAGCAACCTTCGCAAGCTCACCCCTTATGAAGTTCCCTATGGCAACGCCGATGACAGAGGCGTTCCATGACAAGATGAATATAGCGCCGAAGCCGAAGACGAAGGCGAAAAGAATGCTGAAAAACAGGACTCCCATGTTATTTATGAGTATGCTGAAGAAGGAAGCGAACTGAAGGGAGGTGTTGCCGGTGAGCCTGCCGTTTATGCGAGATATTGTTTCTGACTGCACTGAAAAGGCCGAGCCGGC
>CAYVGP010000111.1:0-4493 GCA_964451135.1 uncultured Methanosarcinales archaeon | reverse complement strand
ATAGGGGGAAAGGGGGAAGGGGGCTGGCGGGAGATGAGCGGGAATTAAGCGGGAAAGGGCGGATTGAGGGGGTGCAGAAGCCAAGGTTTATATATTTCTGTTGTGCGCTGGCCGGAATGAAATGGCTGAGGATTGGAGCTGCGCTGTCCGGGCTGGTGCTGCTTCTCATTGCTTTGCGTATAGCGAATGCTCCTCTGGGCGGCGAATCGCTTGCCACTGCTGTTGAGGGGGCGCGCCAGTCGCTTGATAATGTTTCCTTTCTTGCGGCATTCATCGGCGGCCTTTTGACCTTGTTTGCTCCGTGCCTGCTGCCCTTTGTGCCTGCCTACATAGCGATTTCTGCGAAAGCGCGGAAGAACCTCACGCTTGTCACTGCCTGCTTCTTTGCCGGCTTCACGCTTGTGTTTGTTGCACTCGGCTTCTCCGCATCTCTCATCGGCCAGTTCTTCATCCTCCACCGCTCCCTGTTGGTTGCGCTCTCAGGAATACTGATAACAGTGTTTGGGGTGATGACTCTCTTTTCTTTTGGCATTCCCTCCCCTTTCCGCTCTGCGAAGCCAGCAGCAAGCACCTACCTGGGCAACTTTTTATTCGGCGTCTTTTTCGCTGTGGGCTGGTCGCCGTGCGTGGGCCCAATCCTTTTTGGCATACTGTTCCTCGCAGCCAACGCAGCAACGCCTTTCTCAGCAATCATGATGATGCTTGCTTACAGCGCAGGCATCGCCATTGCTTTCCTCGCAATCTCGCGCCTGCTTGAGTCAAAAGGGGCAAAGAGTCTGCAATGGCTCGCGAAGCCCGTGCGAATGTTTCGCGGAAGGGTTTCTGTTCCCAGGGCAAACCTCGTCGCAGGACTCCTTCTTGTTTTGCTCGGCCTTTCCTACCTGCTGCTCGGCGGAACATCTGCCCTGAACGCAGACTTTTTCGGGCTCTGGTCGCTCAACTACGTGGTTCAGAGCAGGCTTCTGGCTCTTCCGCTTCTAAGGAGTTCACTCTTCCAGCTGGTTTTCTTCGCTCTTGTAATCACTGCCTTCATAGCATTGATATGGAAGAGAAAAAAACAAGATAGGTGAATAGGCGTTTCGGGAACTAAAAAATATGTCGCGTGCAATCCGTCTGCTGCAATGGTTGGCGTTCTGAACAGCGCTGACAGAACTAGGAACTTGTTTATGTTTGGGAAGCTGGCGCCTCCTGCTTCCTTCCCTGCTCCAGGGCCATCTTTGCAAGGACCATCTGGTGCATCCTCTTCAGGAACTCAACCTTGTCCTCAATCCTCAGCATGTCGGTGTGCGCCTCAAGAACAAGGTTGAATGCGAAGGGGCTCGGTATTGTTGTGTGAATTGTTTCCACCTTCATCTTGCCCTCCTCAACCATCTTCAGCACAAGCCTTGAGTTATCAATGTCCATCACGTCCTCCAGGACCTCCCTCCTCGCCTCCCTTATTATGGAGAAGTTTGGGTCAATCCTTTTCAGGGCGTTCATCAGAATCTGGGAAGAGACCTGCTGCCTGCCCACCCTCTTGTGCCTGCCCATGTAGGTCCTCAGAATCATTAAGGCGCGGGTGGCGCAGTGCCTGAAGCGCCTCTTCAGCACCTCTGTCTTGTCAAGCGCAGCCTCCATCACCCTGTCAATCTTGTCCGCCTTGAGAACAAGGAATGCCTCAGCAGCCTTGAAGGGTTTGTCTGCAGCAAGAAAGAAGCCGTTGTCAGTTATGCCTATCTCCATGTTCTTGTGCTCCATCTTGGCAATGACGTAGGCAACAGCCCTTGAAAGGCAGTCATTCACCCTCCTGCCGAAGAGCGTATGGAACACTGCGTAGTGCCTCTTCTCCTCTTCGTAGTACTCCACGATTATCCTCTTGTCATGGGCAATCTTTGCGTATGAGTGCTGCTCAATGAAATACCTCGCCATTGCCTCAAGCCCGTTCTCATCCACGCAGAGCCTTGACCCCAGGTAGTCCTTGAGCTCCTCCTTTGTCATCCCGTTTGTGAGGCGTTCGTCAACAAGGCGCCGCAATCTTCCTATGCTCATCGCGAGGTCAAAAGAGAGGGGAAGCATCTCTGAGAACCAGGAGGGGATTGTGGGGGGCCTTCCTGAGCTCGCAACAACCTGCGCAGTCATCCCCCGTGAGAACCTGAACTCGTATGTGTTGCCGCCAAGCACAAAGACATCGCCCCTGCGAAGCCGTTCAAGAAACGCCTCGTCAATTGTGCCGATAAGGTGCTCCCCTATCTTCACCTTCACCTTTGTCTCGTCAGGTATGGTGCCGATGTTGGTCATGTAAAGCACCCTCGCGAGCTTTCCCCGTCTGCCAATCATCCCTGTCTCCTCGTCGTACCATATCTTGGCGTAGATGTTCCTTGCCTCAAGGCTCGTGTATTTTCCCGCAAGGTACTCAATAATCTGCATCATCATCTGCTTGTCAAGGTTCCTGTAGGAATAGCTCTGGGTTACAAGCTCGTAGAGCTCGTCAACGTGTATCCTTGAGGAAATAGCTATGCCGAAAATCTGCTGGGCAAGCACGTCAAGGGCGTTTGTCGGTATATGCACCTTGTCTATCTTTCTCTCAAGCGCGTTCTTCATCAGCACAGCGCACTCAACAAGGTCGTCCCTGTCAAGCACTATTATCCTTGCCTTGACAGTCTCGTGAAGGCGGTGCCCTGCCCTTCCCGCCCTCTGAAGGAACCTCGCAACGCTCTTGGGGCTGCCGAGGCATATGACCAGGTCAATGAAGCCGATGTCTATTCCGAGCTCAAGGCTTGTTGAGGAAACAACGCACTTCAGCTTGCCCTGCCTCAGCCTCTCCTCCAGGCTGAACCTCAGGGATTTTGACAATGAGCCGTGGTGGGCTCCTATGTTCTCGGCGTAGCTTTTGGGGAACTTTGTTTTGAGATAGTCAACCACCCTCTCAGTCGCAGACCTCGTGTTGGTGAATATCAGCGTAGTCCTGTGGGCCTGCACAAGCTCGTGTATCAGCTCGTACATTTTGCCGTGGCTCTCCTCAAAGCTTGAGCCGATGAGGTCCTTCACAGGGCACAGCACCCTCAGGTCCATCTTCTTGATGAACTGCACGTCCACTATCCTGCACGGCCTCGGCTTGCCCTTCTCAAAGCCCGCAACAAAGGCAGCCACCTCCTCCAGCGGGGCTACTGTTGCCGACAATCCCACCCTTGAAACGTGGCCTGCGAGCTTGTGGAGCCTTTCCATAGTTATGCTGAGATGGGTTCCCCTCTTGTTCTCCGCAAGGGCATGCACCTCGTCAACAATGAGCCACTCCACCTTTCTCAGGTGCTCTGAGAACTTCGGGGAAGTCAAGACGATTGCGAGGCTCTCAGGAGTGGTTATTAGTATGTGCGGGGGCTTTTTCAGCATCCTTGACCTGTCAGCAGGGCTCGTGTCCCCTGTTCTCACCTGAACCCTTATCCCCAGCTCTTTCCCCGCAATCTCCTCCATCTCCTTCAGGGGCTCGTTCAGGTTCTTCTCAATGTCGTTTGAAAGGGCCCTCAGGGGGCTCACGTACACGCAATAAACCCTGTCCTCAAGGATGCCCTTTTCCTGGGAGTCAATGAGCTCGTTAAGCACAGACAAAAAGCCGGTAAGGGTCTTTGTTGCTCCTGTGGGGGCAGAGACAAGCACGTTCTGCCTTGAGTGGATGTCCATCACAGCGTAAAGCTGGGGAAGCGAGAATGACTCAAACCTGGAAAAGAACCATTTGCGGACTACGGGGTGGAGTATTCTCAGCAGCTCTTTCTCAGTGCTCGGCTTGTCCTTGAACTCTATTCCAGGATACTTTGTTTTAAGCTTCTTTTCTCCCATAAGAACACCCCGCATTGGGCAACCCTTCTTGTTTTAAAAGACTTATGAATGAGCACAGGGCTCTGCGCAGATTCTCAGATTGAAGGCGTTATCGTGAAACCTGCTCCAGCAGCCGGCACAGCGTCTCGGCTGCGGATTAGAGAAAGCTTTTTAAATGGTCTCGGATTGCCTCAGATGTCGCGCTTAAGATGCAGCGCCAAGGTGAATAATTATGGCAACTCTTTACGACGCACCGCCTGACGAGCTCATACCCGCACTGGCTGAAAAGCTGAAGGCGGACAAGGCAGTCACGCCTCCGTACTGGGTGGGCTTTGTGAAGACAGGGCACCACAAGGAGAGGCCCCCTGTTGAGAGGGACTGGTGGTATATCAGGGCAGCAGCCATTTTGAGGTCAGTCTACATACTGGGCCCAATAGGGGTCTCAAAGCTCAGGAAGAAGTACGGCGGCAAAAAGAACAGGGGAGTCAAGCCAGAGCACTTCTACCCTGGCTCGGGGGCAATTATCAGGAAGATACTCCAGCAGCTCCAGGAATCAGGCCTCGTTGAGCCCGCAAAGAACTCGGGGAGAAAGGGAAGAGTGATCACAAAGAAGGGGCAGGGCCTTCTTGACAGCTTAGCAGCGAAGATAGCCAAATCAGCTTATTCCGCTCAGCCCCAAGAAGCGAAGGAAAAGAAAACCC
>CAYVGP010000110.1:0-4523 GCA_964451135.1 uncultured Methanosarcinales archaeon | reverse complement strand
TCTTTGACAACCCTCTCTGGCAGGAAGGGGTTTCCAAGTGCTTGTCCTGCGCAGCATGCACAACCCTCTGCCCCACATGCTACTGCTTTGAGATTCACGACGAGGTATCCTCAAAGGACACCAAAAAAGGCAAGAGAAAGCGCACATGGAGCTCCTGCATGCTGCACTCCTTCACAAAGGTCGCTGGAAGCCACGTGTTCAGGGAGAAAAGAGAAGAGAGGTTCAAGCACAGGATTTACCACCAGCTCTCATACTACAAAAAGAAGTACGGGATTAACCTGTGCGTGGGGTGCGGCAGGTGCATAGAGGGCTGCCCCACAAGGATAGACTTCGTGGAGCTGCTTAACAGGATGAGCGAGGATGAAACAACCAAAGGCAAGGACTGAGAACCCATACCTTCCCAAGCCCTTCAGGGTAACACGCTTCATCAGGGAAAGCTACGACACCGTAACCCTGACAATTGACATGAAGATTTCTCACGAGCCGGGGCAGTTCGTTCAGGTGTCAATGCCGGGAATAGGCGAGTGCCCCATCTCAATCTGCTCCTACTCCGAGGAATTCGTAAGATTGAGCGTGCGGGAAGCGGGGAGAGTCACGAAGGCAATAGGGCGCTTGAAGAAGGGAGACTCCCTCTTCGTGAGGGGGCCGTACGGAAAGGGCTACCCGATGCACTACTTCAAGGGCGACTCAATAGTGATGGTGGGGGGAGGGTGCGGGGTGGCTCCCCTGAGAGGCGCTATAGAGTACGTTGAGAGGCACAGGGAGGACTTCAATGATGTTTATTTGTTTCTGGGGTACAGGTCCCCGAACGACATCATATTCCGGAAGGAGCTTGAGGAGTGGAAGAAAAGGCACAACCTCACAGTGACAGTTGACCAGAACCCGGAAGGGGTTTTCTGCCACGACGCAAAGACGGGCTTCGTTACAAACGCGCTCAAGGAGTCCCCTCTTGACAACACCCGGAAGGTCGCGCTGCTGTGCGGCCCCCCGATAATGATGAACACTGCGATAGGCATACTGAAAGAAAAGGGCTTCAACGACGACCAGATATTTCTCAGCACAGAGCGCCTTATGTACTGCGGCTTCGGGGTGTGCTGCCACTGCATGATACAGGACAAGTACACGTGCGTTGACGGGCCTGTGTTCAGGTACGACGAAATAAGGGGCTACAAGCATGACTAAGAAAAAGCTCGTTGCGGGTTTTTACGGCATAACGGGGTGCGCGGGGTGCCTGCTCTCAGTCATATTCAACGAGGACGAGATACTTGACCTCATAAAGCTCGTGGAAATAAAGGCTTTTCCCTTCATAAAGGAGCTTAACACCGACGAGCACTTTGACTACGTGTTCGTGGAGGGGCTCGTGGCTGACAGCGACGACCTGGAAGTGCTGAAGAAGCTCAGGGCCAACTCGGACTTCCTTGTGTCTCTTGGAGCGTGCGCCTGCACAGGCTGCGTTCCTGCCTACCGGCAGTTCACGCTGAAAGAGAACTACGAGCACCTCCTGTACAGGAAGAGGAGAGGGATAAAAGACCTCACTCCCACCCCCATAGACATGCACGTCAGGGTGGACTACTACATTCCGGGGTGCCCGCCGAGCAAGGAGGAGATAAAGCGATTCCTCAAGGACATTGCCAACGGCACTCTTCCCAAGCCCAACGAGAACCCGGTGTGCGTGGAGTGCAGGAGGAACGGCAACGCCTGCCTGCTGGACTCGGGCAAGCCGTGCCTCGGCCCCATAACCGCGGGTGGCTGCAACGCTGTATGCATAAACAGCAGCTTTGAGTGCTGGGGCTGCCGCGGCCCGACCCCTGACGCCAACATACGCCTCCTTGTTTCAATACTCAGGGAGAAGGGATTTGACGACGAGTTCATCAAGGCGAGAATGAGAACATTCGCAGGCCTGAAGCTTCCGGTGCTGAAGGAAATACTTGCAAAGGAGGAATGAGATGAGGGAAATAACGCTGAACCACATAACGAAGATAGAGGGGCACGCAAAACTAGCCCTGAACATAGAAAAGGGAAAAGTGAGGAAGTGCGAGCTGTCTGCCACAGAGGGCTCAAGGTACTTTGAGGGCATAGTCAGGGGAAGAAAATACTTTGAGGCGCACGAAATAACCTCAAGGATATGCGGCATATGCAGCTGCGCCCACACAGTTGCCGCCCTAATGGCGATAGAGGACGCTCTTTGCGTGGAGCCGAGCGAGCAGACAAAAAAGCTCAGGACGCTGCTCACGCTGGGGGAGAGGATAAGGAGCCACGCAACCCACCTCTACTTCCTAGCCCTGCCGGACTACCTCGGCTACGAGTCAGCGCTTGCAATGGCATCAGACCACAAAAAGGAGCTTGAAAGGGCGCTTAGGCTTATGAAGGCGGGCAACGCTGTTGTGGCGTGCCTCGGGGGCAGAGACCTCCACCCTGTTTCACTATGCGTGGGGGGGTGGCTCAGGCTGCCGGAAAAAAACAAGATAAAGGAGCTCAGGGATTTGTTAAAGCCGGCTAAAAGGGACGCTGCTGAGACAGCAAAGCTCTTCTTCTCACTTGCCGCTCCCGAGTTTGAGTCCCAAAGCACCTGGTTGTCCCTGAGCAACGAAACCAGCTACGCAGTGCTTGAGGGAACGCCTCATTCACCCAAACAAGACTTTGAGAGGCACAGCTACCTTGATTTCCTGAAAGAGAAGAGCAAGGAATACTCCACAGCCAACTTCGTCACCCTGAACAACGAGCCCTACTTTGTCGGAGCGCTGGCAAGGCTCAACAACAACAGCCGCCGCCTGAGCAGTGACGCAAAAAGGCTCCTTAAAAGGAGCGGGCTTGAGCTTCCCAGCAGAAACCCCTTCATGAACAACATCGCGCAGGCAATAGAGCTCGCGCACTGCATAGACCACGCCCTGCAAATTATTGAGGGATTGGAACTCAGGCAGGAAGAGGCGCCTGAAACAGCTCCAAGGGCGGGAAGGGGAGTCGCCTCAATAGAGGTTCCGCGCGGAACATTGTGGCACGACTACACCCTTAACGAAAGCGGAACAATAACCTCTGCCAACATAATAACCCCCACTGCCCAGAACCTGCTCTCAATGCAGGAGGACATACGGCAGTTCGTTCCCTCTCTTACCAAGAAACCCAAAGGGGAGATAGTAATGGGCATTGAGAAGCTGATAAGAAGCTACGACCCCTGCTTCTCATGCTCAGCGCACTTCCTTGAGGTGGAGTGGGAGTGATACCTTGAATCAGAAAACCAAGAGGCTGTTTGTTTTCGGAAACAAGCACCTGAAAAACGACAGCTTCGCGGTGCAGGTCGGGCAGCGCATAAAGGAAACGCGAAAAGACATTGACGTGGTTCACTGCCAGTCGCCCTTCGCGCTTCTTGAGTTCTCACAGGAGGAGATGGCGATACTTGATGTTGTCGCCAACGCTGACAGGCCGACGCTCATAGAGGACGTTTCCAGGATTAAAACCAGCAACCTCGTATCTTTGCACGACTTTGACCTGGGCTTCTTCCTGAGCCTGATGAGGGAGATGGGGACTGCAAAAAAGATAAAAATAATAGGCGTCCCCAGACACGGAAACATAGAAGAAGTCGCCAAGGAGGTAGAAAAATGGCTTTGACGAACCCAAGGAAGGGGCTTGCCCTTGTTTTCTTCACCGCTCTCGTGTCAGGAGTCTCAATATTCGTGAACAGCTTCGGAGTGAAGGGCTTTGACTCCTCAGTGTTCACTTTCTCAAAGAACACAGCAGTGGCAATATTCCTGTTCTCGCTCATCATGGGATTCGGCAAGGCAAGAGAGCTTCTCACGCTTGAGCCGAGGGACTGGGGTTGGCTGGCCCTCATCGGCCTCGTGGGCGGCTCAATCCCCTTTCTCCTCTTCTTCAAGGGGCTCCAGATGACGACAGGAACTGCTTCAGCCTTCATTCACAAGACGCTTTTCATCTACGTGGCTGTTTTTGCAGGACTGTTCCTGAAGGAAAGGCCGACCCCGAGGTTCCTGGCAGGTGCGGTGATGATACTCCTCGGCACCTACTTCTTCATCAGGCCGAGCATGAGCCTCTCAGCAGGGCACCTCCTTGTCTTCCTCGCAACTCTTTTATGGGCTGCTGAGAACACAATG
Source organism: uncultured Methanosarcinales archaeon (assembly GCA_964451135.1). Taxonomy (GTDB): domain Archaea; phylum Nanobdellota; class Nanobdellia; order Woesearchaeales; family JAADFO01; genus CAYVGP01. The sequence goes on along the minus strand of CAYVGP010000110.1, from coordinate 417 downwards.
GCAAAAAAGGCAGTTTCCAGGATGAGCGGCACGACAACAGCGTTCGGAAGGATGTTCTTCGGCTCCCTGTTCATCCTTGCATTTCTGGCTGCCACCGGCAAAATCAGCCTTGTGTTCAAGATGAGCCTTGCCCAGTACTCATGGATTCTCGTCACCGCCGCATTCCTCCTGCTCTACGTGCTTTCATACTACAACGCCCTCTCCCACATACCTGTTTCTGTCGCTTCAAGCGTTCTTGCCCTGGGAGCGCCAATAACAGCAGTTCTGGCATGGGCGTTCAGGGGGAGCCAGATATCCCCCGGCAAGGCAGCGGGAATGCTGCTGATTGCGGCAGGGGTTGCCCTCGCTGCCTCATACACAGCCAGCTACAAGGTCTTCCGGTGTATCTATTGTCAGGCTAATCTCCTTATGTTCTGA
>CAYVGP010000109.1:0-4545 GCA_964451135.1 uncultured Methanosarcinales archaeon | reverse complement strand
CATCACCCTTTAGAGGCAAAAAGCCCTCTCAGCATATAAATTTATCTGTTGGGGGCTCAAAATCTGAGCTTGGAAAAAGGCAAAATCATTTAAAAAACTCTCTCTTTGCCAGGAACCATGGCAAGGATATGGTTCTCTGTTGCAGGAGAGGGCTGGGGGCACGCTATAAGAAGCAGCATACTCATAAAGGAGCTTGTGAAGAGGCATGATGTTGCTGTGACTGCTGCAGAGATTTCATACCCCTTTCTCAGAAAAAAGTTCGGAAGGATTGTCAGGAGAATTCACGGGTTCAGGTTTGTGTACGAGAACAACGAGGTTTCTGCAACCAAGACGCTTGCGGAAGGCCTCAAAAAGCTGCCGACAGCGATAGTGAAGAACACTGTAATAATCAGGGAATTGCTCAGGGAGTTCAGGCCGGACATCATTGTGGCGGACTTTGAGCCCTTCGCGCATTACGCCGCACTGCTCACAGGCATCCCCATCATTTCTGTTGACAACAACCACGCCCTGACGCAGCTGAAAATAAGAATCCCCAAAAAGCACGCTGCGTGGGCAAAGGCAGGAAAAGCCCTTATCCGCGTTCTTCACCCCAAAACAGACTTCTGGATAATTCCCAGCTTTGTGGAGCTTGAGCCAGCAAAAAAGGGCAGGGTCGTGACAGCAGCGCCCCTGATAAGAGAGGAATTTAAAAGGCAAAGGCCGGAGAGCAGGGAGCACGTCCTTGTGTACCAGACAAGCCCAACCAATGAGGCGATGCTTGAGGTTCTGAAAGAAACCAGGAACACCTACGTGGTTTACGGGATGAGAAAAAGAAAAATATCCCCGAGAATCGTTTTCAAGGATTTCAGCGAGAAGGAATTCATAAGGGACATTGCCTCAGCAAGATACGTGATTCTCAACGGAGGCTTCACAGTCATAAGCGAGGCTCTTTACCTCAAGAAGCCTGTGCTCGCAATACCCATAAGGAAGCAGGCAGAGCAGCTGTTCAACGCAGCGTGCCTGAGGAGAGCTGGCTACGGCGACTACACCGAGGCACTCGCAAAGAAGGACATTGAGAGGTTTGAGGGAAAGCTTGGCTTCTTCAAGCAGAACCTGGAAAAGAAGAAAGAATGGACGAACACGGAATTCTTTGTGAAGCTGGAAAACGCAATAAGCGAGCTTCTTGAGAAATGGGAATGAGTCACTTCTTTCTTTTTCTCACCCTGATGGCGTCCCCGATTGTGAGCGCCTCCCCCTTTGCGGGAGGGATGTCCACGCCCGAGTCGTCCTCAACAACCTCCTCAACAAGGCGTATCCTCAGGTGCTTCTCAATCCTTCTCGCCATGTCAATGCTGGGCTCAAGGTCCCCTGACTCCAGGTGGTGGAGCGTTGATTCCTTGACAGCGAGCTGCTTTGCGAGGTCTTTCTGCTTCAGGCCGAGCCGCTCCCTCGCATTCTTTATGAGCTTGGGAAAGTTCTCAACGATTATGAGGGTTCTTCGCGGCGGCGCTGGCTTGTTCTCTTTTTGCAGGGCCTTCTGCTCCTTCCTCTTTTTTGCAGGCGCAGGGGGCTTGAGCCTTGAAAGGACCCTGCCAAAGCGCGAGCAGGACTTGCAGACAGTCAGCACAGTTCCCTCTACATCCACCTTGAACGAGGGGCTGCTGCTTCCGCACATCTCGCACTGCATAGCGCAAAAATAAACTGAAAACTATTTATAATTTGCCCTTTTAGCCTGAGAAAATGAGGGTGATAATTGAGAGAACAGGAGAGGAAAAAACACTCAGGTTCAGCGGAAGCGTCAAGTCTCTGCTGGACAGGCTCGGCATAAACCCGGAAGAGGTCATTGTGGCAAGAGAAGGCAGGCTTCTCACCCTCAGGGACAGGGCGAGGGACAAGGACACTGTGAGGATTCTTCCTGTAATATCAGGGGGCTAGCAGAACGAGAAGCTGATTGCGCAAGAAAATGAGATGCTCAAAGTGCAATGGGAGGGCTGTTTTTGAGGAGCCGCGGCTTTGCGAGAAGCACTTCACGGAGGAGTTTGAGAACACAGTGAAGAGAACTATAAGGAAGTTCGGGCTGATAAAAAAGGGAGAAAGGGTTGCGGTGGCCTGCTCGGGTGGGAAGGACTCAAGCGTGCTGCTCCACGTTCTCAAGAAGCTCGGCTACAATGTGACAGCCATAGCTGTGGACGAGGGCATAAAGGGGTACAGGGACAGGACGCTGAGGGATTTGAGGGAGTTCTGCTCAAAGGAGGGTGTGGAGCTAAGGATTCACAGCTTCAGGGAGGAATTCGGCGGGGGCCTTGACGCCATGAAAAGAAAATCTCATGAGAACCCCTGCACGCTGTGCGGTGTGTGGAGAAGGAAGATACTTAACAAGGCAGCAAGGGGCTTTGACGTTATTGCAGCGGGGCACAACCTTGATGACGAGTGCCAGAGCATAATCATGAACCTGCTCACAAACAAGACAGACGTTCTCGCCCGGCTCGGGCCTGTAACAGGGGTCGTGGAAAGCAAGGGCTTCTCAAAGAGAGTGAAGCCCCTTTACTTCCTCGCAGAAAAGGAGGTTATGGCGTACTCTTTCCTTAACAGCATAAGCACGGACTTTACAGAGTGCCCTTACGCTCATTTGTCGTTCAGGAGCGCTGTGAGAGACGAGCTCAACAGGTTGGAGGCAAGGAAAAGGGGGACGAAAAAAAGAACAGTTTATGAATTCCTGAAGATTCTCCCAAAGCTGAAGGAGCAGCACAGGAAAGGAGCCGTCTCAGTCTGCGGGAAGTGCGGGGAGCCCTCCTCTGGAAGGGAGTGCAAGAGCTGCAGGATTCTTGCAGCAGCAACATGAAAATGGCATTCGCCGATGTTTGTTTTCCGGACAAGAACGAGAAGGATTTCATTGAGGCAGCCAGGGCTCTGGGAACAAGGCACCTCCTACTCGCTTACGCCAAGAAGCCCGATAACATAAATGAAATCATGGAGCAGGGAAAGAGCGCCGGCGTAAATGTTTACTTCGCCTCCCTCGCCAACGAGAAAAGCGGAAAGCCGTGGCGCGCGCTTCTAAAGGTTTGCGTGTGCCCGCAAAATGCGGAGAACGCAATAAAGAAGTTCAGGCCCGACGTGATTGCAGGGCTTGAGGAAGCAGCGAAGAGGGACTACATCCACCACCGCGGCTCAGGGCTTAACCAGGTGGTTGCAGCTACAGCAAAAAAGCACAACGCAATAATGTGCCTGGACTTCTCATCCATACTCAGAGCAAGGGGGGAGAAGCAGGGCAGAATAATCGGCAGGATGCTCCAGAACATAAGGCTGTGCGAGAAATCAGGAACAAAGGTCGGTTTTGCGAGCTTCGCAAGAAAGCCCATGGAGCTTAGGCCTGCCCACGACATGCTCAGCTTCTTCAGGGCAATGGGGGCAAGCCCCTCAACGCTGAAGAAGGGAAAGGAGGCCTTGTGGGAGAGGGTTGTCATGAGAACAGAGGAAAGGGAGGGGGTTGCGATAGGGGAAGGGATAAGGGTGGTGAAAGATGCTGAATAAGTTCAAGGAGGCGCTGGCAGTCAGGGAGTCCCTGCAGGAGCTTAAAAAAGAGCTGGGGGAAGCAAAAAATGAGCTGAAAGCCCTGAGAAAGGAAGTGGGCGAGGCAGTTGAGAAGAGCAGCGAGAGCGCTGCCAAGGCAAACAGCTGCCTAGCAGAGCTGAATAATGAGGCAAAGCAGCTCGCAGAAGAGCTGAGAAAGGGCACGGAAGGGCTGAAGAGCGAGCTCTACGAGTTCAAGATTCTCAGGGGCTCAGTGAAGGACAAGATAGTCAAGGTCTTTGAGAGCGAGCTCAGAAAAGAAATCATTTCAAGCGCTGAGATGGTCAGGGAAGACGCAAAAAGCCTTCAGGAGGCAAAGAAGAGCTTTGCAGAGATGGCATCATGGCTTGACGAGGCAAGGAAGGAGATTGAGAAGTTCTCCGAGATCGCCAAAAGAATAAAGAAAGAGGACTTTGAGCTTGTGAGGCACAGGAAGGCAATTGAGGAGAGCGAAAAAGAGAAGGCGGCCCTGCTCAGGAGGATAGACTCCCTTGAAAGGCTGATAGCAAGGATGCGAAGGCAGAGGAGCTGAGGATTTCGGCAGAGAAAATTATTTCAATCAGAAAAAAACACCCGCTCAGAGAAGCACGGCTGTGGTCTAGCGGTATGACACGACCCTCCCAAACTTTTACGAAAAGTGCAAATCAACGAAAGTTGCTTGCACCCCAGCAAGCCAACGCTTGCTCGTGGTTTGACCAAAAGAAGGGGGTTTCGCTTCGCTCAAGCCCCCTAAAGGTCAACGGCTTTTCGTAGGGATGAAGAGAGGTCGTAACCCGGGTTCGAATCCCGGCAGCCGTAGCTTTTTACAAACAATTTTTTACGAAAAAATTGACTAAAAGAAGCAGGGCGCAAAGCCCTGCGCTACCTTCCAAAAACCTTCACTTCAACATGGGATTGAGGTTCGCACAACCGAAACCCGCAATTTTTTACAAAAAAATTGGCTAAAAGAAGTGGGACGTGAAGTCCCACGATACCTTCCAAACTCCTTCCCTGCAA